>USCH01000028.1 GCA_900553175.1 uncultured Alistipes sp.
AGATTATAATATGCTATTCGGTAGTGTTCAAGACATATAAACAGTTCAGACAAACAAACCGCGTCATATAAGGCCATAAAACAGCGGCACGGCGAATCCCGTAGAGGATTCGCCGCGCCGATAGCGGATAATTCGATTCGCAGAGGATCAATACTCCTCCTCGTTGAAGAAAAAGTCGTCTTTGGAGGGGTAGTCGGGCCATATATCCTCGATCGACTCGTAGATGTCGCCTTCGTCTTCGATCTCCTGAAGGTTTTCGAGCACTTCGAGCGGCGCGCCCGAACGCACGGCATAGTCGATCAGCTCCTCTTTGGTGGCGGGCCAGGGCGCATCTTCGAGTTTCGAGGCCAATTCAAGGGTCCAATACATAATCTCAAAATTTAAGGTCCACAAAATCAGCCGACTGCATATACCCTACGGACATCATACCATTTCGACCGATTTGCAAAAGTATAAAAAATTCCAAGAAAACAAACAAAAAACGGAAAAACATGACCGGTCCCAGGACGCCGCCCCCGGCAGCGGCCTCAGGGAATCCACAGAATCTCTTCGGCGCCGAAATGCACGGCAAGCGTGCGGCCCAGCAGATAGAAGTAGTCGGAAAGGCGGTTGAGCCACACGAGCGCACCCTCGTCGACGTCGTGTTCGCGGGCGGCGCGCAGCGCGGCTCGCTCGGCTCGCCGGCAAACCGTCCGGCAGACATGGCAGAGCGAAACGGCCGGATGACCGCCCGGCAGGGTGAACTTGTCGATGGCCGGAAGTGCGGCCTGCATCGAGTCGATGCGCTCCTCGAGCCACGCGACCGCCTCCGGAGCCAGGGGCGGCACCTTGCCGCCGCCCGACTCCCCCACGGCCAACAGCGCCTCGACAGTCATCAGGCGCGAAACGATGCGGTTCAGCTCGTCGCACACCGACGCCGGACCGGAATCGGCGCGCAGACGATCGTTCAGCAGGGCCGTGAAGGCCGCGAGTTCATCGGCCGTGCCGTAGGCCTCGACACGGCTGTCGGTCTTGAACACCCGTTCGCCGCCGATAAGCGAGGTCATTCCCCGGTCGCCCGTTCTGGTATAGATTTTCATGGTCATAAGCGATAATGCTGCCGGGGAAGCGACGGACTGTTGAAGAGCAGCAGATAGGCCCGGTTATCCACCGACGTGGAGCGGTGGGCGGCCACGATCCTGCGGCACATATCCAGCCGGAGGCTTCCCTCATAAGGTTCCATCACGACCACCGTCCGCCCCGCCTCGCAGGCCCCGGCCACCAGAGCCAGCGTCTCGGAGAGCGGCAGCGCGCGCGTGGCCACGCACAGGGCACCCTCCGCACGGTTCATGCCGAACCCGTCGTATCCGCAGTGGATCGCCAGATTCTGCAACTGCACGGCCCGCCGCACGGGCGTCCCGGCAGCGAGCAGCGCCTCATAGAGCGTCCGGTCGCCCGGCAGCAGCTCCCGGCGCATGAACACCTGGCGGACCAGCGCATAGACGAAAGGCGAATGGACGCCGTGGCCCCGGACATACCGCACGCGGGAGAGGCGGTTTCCCAGGCGGGCGGCACCCGACGGCAGGTGCAAGCGGTGCAGACGAACGGACAAGGGCGGCTTCATGGTCTATTTTTTCAGCAATCCGGCCAGACGGCCCGTCGAAAAGGCGATCTGAAGGTTGTAACCGCCCGTATTGGCATCGAGGTCGAGCACCTCGCCGGCGAAATAGAGCCCCCGGACTTTGAGCGACTCCATCGTATAGGGATTCACCTCGTCGCACCGGACGCCCCCGGCCGTCGTGACGGCATATTCGAAAGGCGCATAGTCGGTGACGGGGAAGGTCAGCCCCTTGAGCGTGCGGATCAGCCGTTCGACCTCGGCGTCGGTGAGTTTCGACACGTATTGTTTCGAATGGATGTCCAGCTCCTGCGCCAGCGGCATGACCAGCGGCTTGGGAACCAGCTTGCGAAGCAGTTCGCCGAAGAAATCGGTCGGCGCCAGCCCGGCCCGCTCGCGGGCGATGCGGTCGCGGAGCGTCTCCTCGTCGAGGGCCGGCTTGAGGTCGAGAACGATCTTGACCTTGCGCCCGTCGATCAGCGCGTCGACCGCGTCGCGGCTCATGCGCAGCGCCACGGCCCCCTCGATGCCGCGCTCGGAGAATCCGATCTCGCCGAACTCCTCGCGGACGGCCTCGCCGTCGACATAAAGCACGGCCTTCACGTTGCGCAGCAGCAGCCCGCGGAGGTATTTCATCTGGGGATGCGGCGAGACGAGCGGAGTGAGCGACGGACGGAGCGGTTCGACGGTGTGCCCCAGGTCAGCCGCAAAGGCGTAGCCGTCGCCCGTGGAGCCGGTGGCCGGATAGCTCACGCCGCCCGTGGCCAGAATCACCTGCGGGCACTCCTCGCGGCGTTCGAAGCCGCGCTTGTTGATGTAACGGACACCGAAGACCCGGCTGCCGAGGGTCATGATTTCGGTGACCCGCGTTTCGTAGAGAATCTTCACTCCGTTGTCGACGCACCAGTCCAGCAGGGCGTTGGCGATGTCCCACGCCTTGCCGCTGCGGGGAAAGACCCGTTCGCCGCGCTCGATGTCGAGCTTCACCCCCTGCCGTTCGAAGAAACGGATCGTCGCCCGGTTGTTGAACTCGGCGAACGCCTGGGTGAAAAATCCGGCGTTGGTCCGCACCTGGGCGGCGAACTCCTCGGGCGGGCGGGCATTGGTGACGTTGCAACGGCCCTTGCCCGTAATGCGGACCTTGCGGCCCGACTTGTCCATCTTCTCCAGCAGCAGCACCCGTTTGCCGCTGCGCGCCGCCGTACCTGCGGCCATCATGCCCGCAGCGCCCGCGCCCACGACCACTACGTCGTAGGGCTGCCGTTCGGGCATCGGTTTTTCGTCGGTTCGTTCCATACAGGTTGCAAAGATAGGGATTTTATGGCGAAATTGGTCCGCCGGAGCGCAGCTATCCCGCCCGGTGCAGCGGCTTTTTCCGTCCGGCCCGTCTTTTTCGGAGGCAAAAACCCGCTGCGGGAGCGCAAGAAACGATTTTTCATTTTCAATTCTTGATTTTTAATCGTACTTTTGCGGCCGTAAGAAAATAACGTTCCAACCATGTTGAGCCGAAGATTACTTCGCGTAAAAGTCGTCAAGGCGCTGTTCGCCCACCTCAAATCGGAGGCCGACAGCATGATCGCCTCGGAAAAAACGCTCCTGGCGTCCGTCGACAAAGCCTACGACCTCTACTTCCAAATGCTGACTCTGCCCGTGGAGCTGGCCGACTACGCCCGGCAGCGGCAGGAAATAGCCCGCGCAAAGAGACTGCCCACCTACGAGGACCTGAATCCCAACACCAAGTTCGTCGACAACGCCGTGATCCGCACGATCGCCAACAGCGACGCGGTGAACGACCGAATCGCCGCCCGCAAACTGGGCTGGAAGAACTATCCCGACCTGATCCGCACGCTCTACGCACAGCTCTCCGAAAGCGATTTCTACAAGGAATACATGCAGCGGACGGAGCGGTCGCTCGCCGACGACAAACGGCTCGTGGAGGAGTTTTTCAAGGAGATGCAGAGCTGCGAGGCGCTCGACGACGCGCTGGAGGAGATGTCGCTCATGTGGAGCGACGACCTGCCCTACATCGTGGTGATGATCCTGCGCACGATCGACGCGCTGCGCGCCTCGCACACCGACCTGAAAGTCCCCCCGCAATACAAAAGCGAAGACGATCCCCGGTTCGTCAAGACGCTGTTCGAGAAGTCGCTGGTCAACTACGGCCGCAACCAGGAGTACATCGAACGTTTCACGTCGAACTGGGACGTGGAGCGGATCGTCTTCATGGACAATCTGATCATCGGAACGGCCATGACCGAGCTGACCGAATTCCCGTCGATTCCGGTCAAGGTGACCCTCGACGAATGGATCGAAATCTCGAAATACTACTCCACGCCCGGCAGCAGCACATTCATCAACGGCGTGCTGGACAAGATCGTCGAATCGCTCACGGCCGAAGGGCGCATCAAGAAGTCGGGCCGGGGCCTGATCTGAACCATGAGGCGCATCCTGGCCGCGGCCGCCGCGGCGCTGCTTGCGGCATCGTGCGGCGCTTCCCGCACGGCGCCGGAGCGCAAGGGACGGACGATCGTCATCACGGACACGGTCGCAGCGCAGGGCGGCACCGACACCGTGCGCTTCGGGCGCATGCATTCGGGCGAAATCGGCCGGCTGCCGCTGTGGATCGAGAACGCATCGGAGCGCGCGACCGCGATTCTCTCCTACCAGCGAAGCTGCGGGTGCACGACGCTCGAATTCGACGCCGAGCCGCTCGCCCCGGGCGAAGCGCGCCGCGCGAGCCTCACGCTGGACACGCGCGGAGAGCGGGGATGGATGCTCAAGACCCTCGACCTGAAGCTGGCCGGAGCGGAGCGGCCGTTGAGAATCTTCGTCGAGGCGGAAGTGGAATGAGGTTTGCTCCCGGATCAGTCGCACTTTGGCTGCGCCTTAGATACTTCGTTTCGGCAATGCTCAAATAAATTTGGCATTGCGCTCAACTTATTCGTATCTTTGGCTACGCCTTAGATACTTCGCCTCAACAAAATCCAAACAAGTTTGGTTTTGTGTTCGGCTTATTCGTATCTTTGTCCCGGAATCAACACCGAAACAACACTTAAAACAGAAAAACGATGATCAATTTCCTTCAGATGATGGAACAACCCGAGGTTCCGTTCCTGCAAAAGTACAGCATGCTCTTCATGATCGGCTTCATGGTGCTCGTGCTCTGGCTCTTCATGTGGCGCCCCGAAGCCAAACGCCGCAAGCAGATGCAGGATTTCCGCAACGGACTGAAAAAGGGCGACAAGGTGATTACCGCCGGCGGCATCTACGGCACGGTCAAGGAGATCAAGGAGACCACCCTGCTCATCGAGGTGGACGGCAACGTCACGCTGCGCATCGACAAGAACATGGTGGTGGCCGACACGACCGACCTGCAGAAACAGTAGCCGCAGCGCAATGCATCGGTTCAAGGCCGCCCCTGTCCGGAGCGGCCTTTTTGCATGCCGGCATTCGGCCTCACCGGCGGCATCGGCACGTCCGGGACCACGGGGCTGTGGGATGGTGGGACTGCGAAGCTGCGGGACGGCGGGACGGCGAAGCTGCGGGACGGCGGGACGGCGGGACGGCGGATCGCAATCCCCCGGCCCGTTTTTCATCCGGGGCAGCCATTCATCCGCACCGCGATGACGATTTTCCATAAATTATTATTATCTTCGTCGCTGAAGAATCTCCAAAACAGACTGCCTATGATCGGATAACATTACCGCAAAAACGATTTTCCCGTGCCGTCCCCGCACGAAAAGCGCCGGCACATACATATAAAAGCGCATCGGTGTTTCTTCTTACGACAGAAAATTGGACACTTTCTAACAAGTAAGGAATTAAAGACGGTGCTCGCGCTGTTTCAACGGCGCGGGCATTTCGTTTATCCTGCTTGTGGGTCGTCCAATACCTCTGTCGTGGATAAATGGAGTTGTCCGCGTTTTTTTATGTCTTCACCGCAAAGAAACAACCGACTCGAAAAATCAGAATTTATGAATGAAACACATGCATTGACCGACCGGCAGATTGCCCGCCGAAAAACCGCCGCGATCTGGTTGGTCGGGGTAGGCGTGCTCCTATCGCCGCTTCTCAGAATCTTTTTTCAAAAATTGATCGAATACCGTTTGATAAAAGATATTTGGGAGGCCCAATACGCAACCCATCTAATGGGTATCAATCACATTGCATTATCTATTCTCGCTGCATCGACAGCCGCTGCCGGATGGTATCTGGCAGGCAAGCTGCTCGACAGAAGCAAGACAAACTTCACGAAGCATTGGATCACAGCCTACCTGCTGCAAGCCGGATGTGCGGTGGGGCTGTCCTATCTTGTCCATCAAGCCAGCACTTTTTTTAGCGATGAGCCTACCGGACAAATGCTCGTGCAACAGACGATCCCTTGGTTTGTATGCCAACTGTCGATTCCCGTTTATATGATCTGGGCCGTCGACAGCGCACGGAAAAACGGGACAGATCCTGCGGCACGAAAGGCAGCGGCATTCGTTCAGGCTGCTTCGGCGCTGCAAATCATTGCAAATTCTTTAGTACAATTAGTATCAATACAAGTGTATTGGGATTGGGCATATTCTCACAATATATCTTCTCCGATCCAAGGTGCAAATTTGTTCGTCTATTATTTGAGCTGGATTTTGCCGTTTGCGTTGTTCTACGGCATGGTGAAGCTGCTCCGCAGCTCGCTGTTCGTCTCGACATCCGCGCAGCTCGAAGAGGCGGCCGGGCAATCTGCGCCGCGCGCGCCGTTTTTCAACGCTCCGGTTTGCGGAGCCATCGCGGGGTCGGTGTTCTGCATCGGCATGACCCTCTTGCTGACATTTTTCTGGACCGACATATACAATGCATTCTAATCATGGAGAACCTTTTGATCCTGCTGGCCGCAGCCGTCGGTGCGCTGCTGCTCGGCATCCTTTTCATCAAACGCTACGATCGCATCGACCGCCATTTCTTCGGTAGGATCCGCCGCACGGTTCCGGATATGAACACCGGCAGGCCGACTCTCCGCACGGTCGCGTCCGACGATCCCGACTATAAGCCGTTCGGCCGCTTTCAGGTGTTGGCCAGCGCCGTTTGCGGCGCAGCGATCTGCATCATAATGGTCATGACAAGCAATTTCTTCGGGCTCGGTGCGAACTCGGACGGCGAAAGCCTTTCGTTGGCCGCGGCGCTCGTCTGGGTGGCGATTCTGTCGTACAACCTCTACGAAGCCATCGCCCGGATGAAGACGTTCGGAACCCGGATCGGCAAATTCGTCTTCCTGACTGCGGCCTGCGTCATCGGCTTCGGAGCCGGAGTCGTAGGTTCGCTGCTCATTTTCGCCGCGATCGTTTTCTTCATCATCTTCCTGGCCATGAAATTCGCCGTAAGCGGACGCTCCCTGAAGCCCGGAGAGATCGAGCTGGACGACGGCACGGTGGTGCGCAACCGGAAAGGTCTTTTCGGAGAGGACAACTGGGAGGAGAAAGACGGGAAAAACGTCTTCGACCGCACAGGCGACACATTCGTCAAACGGAATTAGGAGCGTCCCGCGCAGGATGCGGGCGAATCGCTTTTGCGCGGGGCTTTTTTTTCGTATCTTCGCAGCGCGAAAAAAACGGCCAAGCCATGATCCGGAAAATCACCCATACGTGCGCGGGCACCTGCTCGCGGCAGATCGACATCCTGCTCGAGGACGACATCATCAAAGAGGTGGTCTTCACGGGCGGATGCCACGGCAACACGCAGGGCATCGCAGCTCTGGTCAGAGGCCTGCGGGCCGAAGAGGCGGCCGCACGGCTGGCGGGAATCGACTGCCGCGGAAAGGGCACCTCGTGTCCCGACCAGCTGGCCCGGGCGCTCCGGAAGGCGCGATGAAGTGCACACCGACGACGATTCGGGAACGAATTTTGCTACGTATGCTTCCGTAAGACCAAAAACGGAAGCATATGTATTTTTTATGGTATCTGCTGATCGGTCTGGCGGCCGGATGGATCGCCAATCTGATCGTCAAAGGCAACGGATCGGGCCTCGTCGTGAACCTGATCGTGGGATTGATCGGCGGCGTATTGGGCGGCTGGATGTTCTCGTGGTTCGGCTGGGCCCCCGTCGGCACATTGGGCAGTCTGGCGACTGCCGTAATCGGAGCGATACTCCTCTTATGGATCGTCTCGCTCATCACCCGTAAAAACAAAAATCGTTCATGAAACAGGAAAACATCAAGGCCGAAGCACAGGAGACCATGGACCTGGTTTCGGGGAAGATCGACCATGCGACGCATTGCGTCGAGGAGAAAGGCCGCGAAATGGGCGACCGCATCAAGGAGAAGGCCGGCGAGGTCAAAGACCGTGTCAAGGAGACCGCATCGGAGATGGGCGACCGCATGAAAGAGGGCGCCGGAGCGGTGAAGGACCGGGTGCAGGAGACCGCATCGAAAGTCGGCGAACGCATTCAGGAGACGTCGCACGAAGTGAAGGACAAAATGAAAGAGACGTTCGGGCGGAAACCGGAAGAGGTTCCCTACGCTTCGGGCAGTCAGGACAAGAACGCACCGTCGCAGTACGGGCAGAAGACCCAGAGCACGGCCGGAAACTACGGCGGGCAGGACAAGAACGCACCGTCGCAGTACGGGCAGAAGACCCAGAGCACGGCCGGGAACTACGGCGGGCAGGACAAGAACGCACCGTCGCAGTACGGGCAGAAGACCCAGAGCACGGCCGAAAACTACGGCGGGCAGGCGAAAGGCAATCCGTCGCCGTTCGGCGATCGCGTGAACGAGACCGCCTCGCGTTCGGGCGACCGTCGCGGAGACCACATCACGGGCGGCAGCGGCCCCTCCGACCAGAACGGCAGCCGTCGATAGCCGACGTCCACGCACGAAAAAGGGGTGACGAAACGATCGTCACCCCTTTTCGCGTTGAGCTGCCAGGACTCGAACCTGGAACGACAGAACCAAAATCTGCTGTGTTACCATTACACCACAGCTCAAGCAAACGCTCGAAAGCGCAGCAAAGATAAACAAAAAAACGCAATCTGCAATCCGGAGCGGAAAAAACATAGGCGGGTGCGCCCCTCCCGACGGGGCCGCCCCGACAAGTTCTTCTTCCGACGGGTCCCCTCCCGACAAGCCCCCATCCGTCGGCCTCCTCCTTCGGAGCTTCGCCGGCCGCAGCGGCAGCTCTCCGGCAAGAACGGCACGGTTTTTCGCAGGGAGCGGTCAAAACCGACACTTCGTATGATTACGATCATGATTCTGCTCTTCGCCGCGGGATACGTCTGCATCGCGCTGGAGCACAAACTGAAGATCAACAAATCGGCCGTCGCGCTGGTGATGTGCGGCGCCATCTGGAGCGTATTCAGCCTCATGGGGCACGACCGGCAGATCGGTCAGGAGCTCGTCGACCATCTGGGCAGCACGTGCGAAATACTGGTCTACCTCATCGGTGCCATGACCATCGTCGACCTGATCGACACGCACGGCGGCTTCTCGGCCATCACGGCCCGCATCACCACCCGCAAAAAGCACCGGCTGCTCTGGCTGCTGGTCTCCATCACCTTCTTCATGTCGGCCGCGCTGGACAACATGACCACCGCCATCATCATGATCATGCTGCTGCGCCGCCTCATCCGGGACCCGAAGGAGCGCTGGACGTTCGCCAGCCTCATCGTCATCGCAGCCAACTGCGGCGGAGCCTGGTCGCCCATCGGCGACGTGACGACGATCATGCTGTGGATGAACGGCAACGTCACGGCCGCAGCCCTGATGGGAACCCTGCTGCTGCCGTGCGCCGTCGCGGTCGCCGTACCGGCCTGGCTGGCCGGGCGCCGCATCGACCGCAGTCCCGTGGCCGCACCCGACGCCGCATCCGCGGCGCTCCTCCCGCCGGGCGTGACCCCGAGGCTCAGCCGGACGATCCTCGTCGTCGGCGTGGCGAGCCTGCTGTTCGTCCCGGTGTTCAAGGAGCTGACCGGGCTGCCTCCGTACATGGGCATGATCGTGTCGCTGGGCGCGATGTGGGTGCTGACCGAAATCATCTACGACCGCCGCCGCGACCTGGAGGGAGCGATTCAGAACCGGGTGTCGAACGTATTGAAGCACATCGACATGGCGACGATTCTCTTTTTCCTGGGCATTCTGATGGCCGTGGCTGCGCTCGAAAGCGCCGGAGTGCTCTCGGACATGGCCGGATGGCTCGACCGGAAGGTGCACGAGGTGTATGTCATCACCGGCGCCATCGGCCTGCTGTCGGCCGTGGTGGACAACGTGCCGCTGGTCGCCGCAGCCATGGGCATGTATCCCGTGGCCGATGCGGGCTCGATCGCGGCGAGCGCCGATCCGGCCTACCTGCAGGCATTCGTGCAGGACGGCACGTTCTGGCAGCTGCTGACCTATGCCGTCGGCACGGGCGGCAGCCTGCTCATCATCGGATCGGCGGCCGGCGTGGTGGCGATGGGTCTCGAAAACATCCGGTTCGGCTGGTATCTGCGCCGCATCTCGCTGCCGGCCCTGGCGGGTTTCGCGGCCGGCATGGCGGTCATCCTGGCCGAACACCTGCTGCTGCACGGAGCCGCATAGCCCCGCAGCGGCTCACTTCATGCGCGCAAGGAACTTCGTGCGGTCGACGACATAGCGCACGTGAGTGCCCTCGCCGATCGTCCCCGAGCCGTCGCAGGCCCCCACCGTGAAGGTGATTTTCCGCCCCTCCACCTCCGTGACGACCGCCGAGGCGACGATCTCCGCACCGGGAGCCGACGGGCGCAGGTGCGCGACGGAAATCTCGGCCCCCACGGTGGTCGACCCTTCGGGCAGAGCCCCGGCGACGGCCCGGGCGGCCGCCTGCTCCATGAGCGCCACCATGGCCGGAGTGGCGAAAACGTCCAGATCGCCCGACCCCATGGCCCGGGCCGTCTTTTCGGCTCCGACGACGGTCGCCGCACAGGCCGAAAGACCTTTTTCGAGGATAATATTCATCGTTAGCGATTCGTTTTAAGCGCAAATGATTACCTTTGCAAAGGTAGGATTTTCCGGCCGATTATGAAAAAGTGGCTTTTTTTACCCGTTCTTTTTCTGGCGCTGGCCGCACACACGCGTGCGGCGGCACAGGGAGGCCGCGGCTTCTGGCATCAGGAGTGGAGCGTCGAAAAGGGCGATTCGATCGCTACGGTCCACATCCTGCCGGTCTACGTGTTCAGCCGCGGAGTCGACCTGAAACGCTATCGCAAACTGGTCGACGCCGTGAAGAAGGTCTACCCCATCTCGAAGATCGCACGGGACAAAATGGCCGAAATGGAGGCCGAGCTGACCCGCCTGCCGACGAAAAAAGCCCAGAGGGAGTACATCCAGACCCTCTACGACCAGATCAAGGAGGAGTACACCCCCGTGCTCAAGCGCATGACCCGCACCCAGGGCCGCGTGCTGCTCAAACTCATCGACCGCGAAACGGAATACACGGCCTACGAGGTGCTCCGCGAGTTCCGGGGCGGATTCGTGGCGGGATTCTGGCAGAGCATATCCCGCATCTTCGGACAGGACCTCAAGTCGGAGTACGACCGCGAGGGCGAGGACCGGATCATCGAACAGATCGTCATCTACTACGAAGCGGGGCTGCTGTAAGGGCCTTTTTCCGGCAACCGGTTCGTTTTCAAGAAAAAAATCCGTTTTTTCTTTGGGGGGGGGATTTTTTCGCTACCTTTGTTTCCGAAACCCCGATAACCCGACCGACATGAAGAAAATTCTGCGCTATGCCCTGATTTTCGCTTCGGCCGCCGCGCTGACGACCGCCTGCGAAGACAACAAGGGGGAGGGTGGCGACGAACCGCCCGCCTCCACGCTCACGCCCGACCAGCACAAGGTCAAACTGGAAAACATCGGCAAGGAGCTGGCCGGATACTTCTCGGCCGAAGAGGACCGGGCAGCCCTCGAATCGCTTCAGGAACTGCTCGACCTGACCGCCCAGGACGAGGAGATGGGCCCCATGCCCATGCCCGCTCCCATGCTCATGCATCCGTTCGCCCAGAGCCTCGCGAAGGCCCTCCGAAGCATGAACCCGGCCACGCTGCTGAGCGAGACGACCCGCGCCGCCGTGCGTTATTCGATCGCCGGAGAGCTGGGCTCGAACGGCATGACCTACACCTACGACTACACGGCCGAAGAGTGGCTGGAGACGCCGACCGACGAATGCCGCATCACGGCCGTCTACGGTCGGGGCACCGGCGCATCGACGCTCGAAATGACCTACTCGGCCGAGAAGACCGACTACGCCTACACACCCGACGATGCCGTCGCGGAGGTGCCCGCCTCGATCCGGGTCACGCTCACGGTGAACGGCAAAACGGAGCTGACGCTCGACGTCAGGCCCAACCTTTCGAACGACGGTCTGACCGTGAAGCCCGAGGCGGCATTCACCCACGGATCGCTCGCATGTTCGGCGCAGGGCGAGGCCAACCCCCAGTTCATCACCGCCACGGGGCAGATCGTCAAGAACGGCACGACCCTCGTCGACGCCTATGCCAAGGTGGCCGTGAGCGACATGACCGACCTCGACAACTGGATCTGCGAAGAGAGGGACTGGGACGGCAGCACCTACGAATACATCGATCCGAGCGACCATTTCGCCGATTTCGTCAAGACGGGCGAATGCCGCATGCGCGTTCTCTCGGCCGAGATCGTCGGCAACGGCGACATCCGCAAGATCATCGACCTGTGCGACAAGATCGAGAAAAACTACACGCAGGAGGGTGCCGAAGCCGAAGCGGCCGTCTACAACGCCAACATGAACATCTACCTGGCCTACACCGACGACAACACCAAGGCGGCCAACGTGGTGATGGACGTTTCGCGCGACGAATGGGAGACTTACGACTGGGCCACCGGCGCCTACACGACCCATTACGAATACTACGCCGATCCGGTTCTCGTCTTCGGCGACGGTTCGAAATACGCGTTCGAATCCTACTTCACCGAGAGCCGCTTCTCGTCGCTCTTCGACACGATCGAGGAGCTGGCGGACGCCTATTCGGCCCTGATCCGCTGATCGGGCGCCTGCACCGCACCACACTCGGGAGGGAGCATGCAACGTGTTCCCTCCCTCTTTGATCCCCCCCTGCCGGCCTCGGCCGCCGCAGGGCCGCAATCACCCCGAACCGCAGCTGCCGCACTGCACGAACCGTCCGAATCGCAGCTGCCGCACTGCCGTTCCGCCCGAACCGCAACCGCCGCACCCCGGCTGCCGCCCCGAAAAACCGCCCATGAAACTCCTCGTTCCGCTCTGCCTGCTGCTCGCCGCCGCACAATCCGCCCGCGGCAAGGCGCCGTGCGACAGCGTGGCCCGTCAATACGCCATCGAACGGGTGACGGTGAGCGGACAGCGCTTCCTCTCGCCCGTGGAGGGCATCGCCGACGGGACGCTGCGTTTCGACATGCGCCGCAGCGAAGCGCTACCCCGCTTCGCGGGAGTGACTGACCCGATGCGCATCGTCCAGCTTCTGCCCGGCGTGCAGACCGCCGCCGACGGCGACAGCGGCTTCTACGTGCGCGGCGGCGATGCGGGCGAGAGCGCCGTGACGCTCAACGGGGCCCCGCTCTACTCCTACAACCATCTGTTCGGATTCTTCTCGGCCTTCAACCCGCGGCACATCCGTTCGTTCGAGCTCGACAAGGGCGGTGCGGGAGCCGCCGAAGGCCATTCGCCGGGCGCCATGCTCCGCGCACGCACGGTCGACGAAGTGCCCGACCGGGCGGGTGTCGAGGGCGACGCGGGCATCATCTCGGCCCAGGCGACCGTCGCGCTGCCGCTCGGCCGCAGCCGCCGGGCGGCGCTCTACGTGTCGGGACGGCGCTCCTACGCCGAATGGCTCGTGGCGCTCATCGGCGCCAGCGACGACATGAAATACGCCTTGCAGGACTACGACGCCACGCTGGTCTGGGACCTCTCGCCCAAGCACAAGCTGCTCGTCAACGGCCATTTCGGCGACGACCGGCTCCGGGCCGAAATCGAACAGTACCTCATCGGAGGCAAAATCCGCTGGCACAGCAGCGCCTCGTCGATCCGGCTCGAATCGCGCTTTTCCGAACGGCTCGCGGCGGAGCAGACGCTCTACGTCTCGGATTTCGCCAGCCGCCTCGACCTCCGCACGACCGGCACCGCGATCGTCACCCCCTCGTCGCTCCTCGAGGCCGGATACAAGGGCGCCGTCGTGCGGCATTGGAAATTCCTCGCCCTGCGGGCAGGAATCCACTACGCGCTGCGGACGATCCGGCCCCAGTATCTGGTGACCGACTACAACTCCGTCACGACCGACGCCCGGACCGACAAGCCCCGCTACCGGACCCACGAGGCGGCGCCCTACCTCGCGCTGCACCTCGCCCCGGCTCCGGGCCTCGAAGCGAACCTCTCGCTGCGCTATGCCCTCTATGCCGCGCGGCGCAGCGGAACCGGCGGGCGCTACACCGCAGGATCGCCCGAACCGGGTATCTCGATCGCCTACCGGCTCCCGTCGGGGCACCTTCTGAAAGCCTCCTACGGCTACGGCGCCCGGTTCACGGGACTGGTGCCCGTGTCGAACGTCAGCCTGGCGACCGACTTCTGGATGCCCGCCACGGAAGCCGTTCCGCCGATGAGGAGCCACAACGCGACGGCAGGCTACCACGCATCGCTGCCGCAGCTCGGACTGCGCCTCTCGGCCGAAATCTACTACCGGAGAATGTACCGCGCGCTGGAGTACGACATGCCGCTCATGCACATGCTCCACCAGCAGGTCGACATCGAACGCCACATCCATACGGGCGACGGAGAGGCATACGGCGTGGAGCTGATGGCCGCCTACTCGTCGCAGCGCCTCAACGGATGGGTGAGCTACACGCTGGGGCGCTCGGTGCGCCGTTTTTCCGGGCTGAACGACGGACAGCCCTTTCCGGCCAAGCAGGACCGCAGGCACAACCTCGCGGCGGCCGTGACATGGAGCCCGACGGCGCACTGGGACTTCGGCGCCATGTTCGTCTACGCGTCGGGGGCCGCCTACACCTCGCCGACGAGCTTCTACACCACGGGCGGGATGTTCGTGCGCAGCCACGGCTCGTTCAACGGGTCGCGTCTGCCGGCCTACCACCGGCTCGACCTCTCGGCGACGCGGTGGTTCGGACGCGACGGGCTCCACCGCCACGGCCTCAACCTCTCGGTCTACAACTGCTATTCGCGCAAGAATCCGTTCTACGTCTCCTGGCCGATCTTCTACTCGGCCAAAGCGCAGCAGCTGCAGACCTCGCGCCGCAAACACCATCTCTACCGGATTCTGCCCTCCGTGAGCTGGATATTCCGCTTCTGACGCCATGAAACGCCTTCTCCGCACCCTCTCGCTCGCAACGGCCCTCACGGCGGCCGGATGTCTGGGCGACATACGCACCGACGACACCTTCCGCCAGCAGCTGATCGTCGAAGGACGCATCGAGGCGGACGGTCCGGCCGAGGTGCTGCTGACCACCAACCTGGCCGCCATCGGGACGATCGCCGAGGAGACGCTCGAAGGGGCCGTCGTCCGCTGGGCCAAAGTCACGGTATCGGACGGCGAGCGGAGCGAGGTGCTCACCGGATACCGCGACGAGCGCTGCATGACGGGATTCGTCTACCGCAGCAACCGCATTCTGGGCCGCACGGGCGGACGCTATGTGCTGACGGTCGAATATTCGGGCCTCACGCTCACGGCCGAGACCACCATCCCCGAGCCCGTCGGCCTCGACGAGGTGGAGGCCGTGAAAGTCGACGGGGAGCACTACACCGTCCGGGCCCGGTTCCGCGACCCCGAGGGGAAGAACGCCTATCTGTTCGAATGCCGCACCGAGGGCGGAGAGCGGGAGACCCGCTACTTCCGGCCCGCGCTGCTGGGCATCGTCGACGATTCGCTCTTTCCCGACCACCGGTGCGAGGTGACCGTCAACCGGCCGCTCGACTACGTTCATATCGGCGACTATTCGCAGTATTTCCACCGCGACGAACGGGTCGTCGTGCGCTTCAGCGCGCTCGGCGACTTCGGCTACCGGTTCTGGAGCCTTTTCGAGGACGAGGTGCTCAACGCGCTGAATCCCGTATTCCCGTCGACCGCCAATCTGCCCTCGAACATCGAGGGCGGCGGCCGGGGCATCTGGTGCGGCTATGCCAGCAGCCGGTACGAAGCGCACTGGCCCGAATCGCAGGACGGCGGGTCGGACGACGGACCGGATAGCGGACGGGACGACAAGTAGGATACAACCGTTTTTTGGGATTCCGGCGATAATTCGTATCTTTGACCCGCAAAAACACCGATGCCATGTTCGAAAACCTGACCGACAAACTCGAAAGGTCGTTCAAGATACTCAAGGGCGAAGGCCGCATCACGGAGATAAACGTGGCGGAGACGCTCAAAGAGATCCGCCGCGCGTTGATCGACGCCGACGTCAACTACAAGGTAGCCAAGACCTTCACCGACACCGTAAAGCAGAAGGCGCTGGGCCAGAACGTGCTCACGGCCGTCAAGCCGGGGCAGATGATGACCAAGATCGTGCGCGACGAGCTGGCCGCGCTCATGGGCGGCGAGGCCGCCGACATCCGTCTGGACGGCACGCCTGCCGTCGTTCTGATCGCCGGTCTGCAAGGCTCGGGCAAGACGACCTTTTCGGGCAAGCTGGCCGCGCTGCTCAAGAACAAGAAGGGGCGCCGCGTGCTGCTGGTGGCCGGCGACGTCTACCGGCCGGCGGCCATCGACCAGCTCCAGGTGCTCGGACAGCAGGTCGGCGCCGAGGTCTACACCGAGGCGGACAACCGCGACCCGGTGGCCATCGCCCGGAACGCCATCGCCTACGCCCGTCAGAAAGGATACAACGCAGTGATCGTCGACACGGCGGGCCGTCTGGCCGTCGACGAGGCGATGATGCAGGAGATCGCGGCCGTGAAAGCGGCGGTCAATCCCTCGGAGACCCTTTTCGTCGTGGACGCCATGACGGGTCAGGACGCCGTGAACACGGCGCGCGAGTTCAACGACCGGATCGACTTCGACGGCGTGGTGCTCACCAAGCTCGACGGCGACACGCGCGGCGGTGCGGCCATTTCGATCCGTTCGGTGGTCGACAAACCGCTGAAATTCCTCTCGACGGGCGAGAAGATGGACGCCTTGCAGGTGTTCCACCCCGAGCGCATGGCCGACCGTATTCTGGGCATGGGCGACGTGGTGTCGCTCGTGGAGCGCGCCCAGGAGCAGTACGACGCGGAGGAGGCGCGGCGCCTGAAGAAGAAGATCGTCAAGAACCAGTTCGACTTCAACGACTTCGTGGCCCAGATCCAGCAGATCAAGAAGATGGGCAACCTCAAGGACCTCGCCTCGATGATCCCCGGCATGGGCAAGATGCTCAAGGACGTGGACATTCCCGACGACGCTTTCAAGCAGACCGAGGCGATCATCTCGTCGATGACCCCCGACGAACGCTCGCACCCCGAAATCATCAACGCACGCCGCCGCGAGCGCATCGCCAAAGGGTCGGGCACGACGATGGCCGACGTGAACAAGCTCCTCAAGCAGTTCGAGCAGACGCGCAAGATGATGAAAAGCGTGGCCGGCGGCGGGCTGAAGATGCCCAAGATGCCGGGCATGATGAGGCGGTGAGGCCGGCAAGACTGGACAGGGCCAGCGGGACCTTTTCGGAAAAATCGGACCACCGGACGGATCGGACACACCGCAGACCGGACAGCAAACCTCTCGGGACAGACACCGAAACGAACGGCAGCGGCTTTCCCTCGGGCGAGGCAGAGCCGCTTACCGCAATTCCGGGTCGGGGAAAGCGGCATTCCGCGAAAAAAACGTACCTTTGAATCTCAAAACGGACAACGCCATGCACAAATCGGGCTTCGTGAACATCGTCGGGAATCCCAACGTCGGTAAATCGACGCTGATGAATGCGCTGGTGGGCGAACGGCTTTCGATCATCACTTCGAAAGCGCAGACCACGCGCCACCGCATCATGGGCATCGTCTCGGGCGAGGATTTCCAGATCGTCTACTCCGACACGCCGGGCATCCTGAAACCCGCCTACAAGCTGCAGGAGTCGATGATGAAATTCGTGACGGGCGCCCTGGGCGACGCCGACGTGCTGCTCTACGTGACCGACACGGTGGAGCAGGGCGACCGGTCGGCCGGGATCGTCGGGCAGATCGCCCGCAGCGGCATCCCGACGATCGTGGTGGTGAACAAGATCGACCTCTCGACGCCCGAAGCGCTCGAAGCGCTGGTCGAAAAATGGCATGCGGAGCTGCCCCAGGCCCGCATCGTGCCGGTGTCGGCCCGCGAAAAGTTCAACGTCGAAGGGCTCTTCCGCACCATACTGGAGCTGCTGCCCGAAGGGCCGGCATTCTACCCCAAGGAGACGCTCACGGACAAGACGCTGCGCTTCTTCGCCTCGGAGATCATCCGCGAAAAGATTCTGCGCAACTACGACAAGGAGATCCCCTACTGCTGCGAAATCGAAATCGACAGCTACAAGGAGGAGCCGACGATCGACCGCATCGCGGCAACGATCTACGTCTCGCGCGAGTCGCAGAAAGGAATCGTGATCGGCCACAAGGGCGAGCGGCTCAAGCGCGTGGGCAAGGCCGCCCGCGAGGACATGGAGGATTTTCTGGGCAAGAAGGTCTTCCTGGAGCTCTTCGTCAAGGTCAGCGAGGACTGGCGCAACAACCCGCGGCAGCTGCGCCGCTTCGGGTACGAACAGGAATAAGAGGGGAGGGGCTGCGAAGGCTACGGATGGCTGCGGCGACAGGCCGCGGAGCTCCGCAGGGCGGAAGCGGCGGCCCGCACGGCCCGAAGGCAGCGAACTCCCGGTGGCATCCGGAGGGGGGGGGAGACTTTTCGGGGAAACGGCGGAAACCGTTCCCCGCTCCGCCCGGAAGGGTGCGGACGGCAAAATAAACGGCGCAAAAACGCGTTAGAGGTAGAAAATGCGGAAAACAGTCATAGCCATCGTCGCAATCGCGGCCCTGCTGCTGGCATCGCACGCGCAGGCGCAGTACAACCGGGAGTATTTCTTCTGGATGGGACAGCGCTGCATGATGGACAACAACTACCGCGAGGCCATCCGCACGCTCAACACCCTGCTGCGCTTCGACGAAAAGGCTTACGAAGGCTATTTCCTGCGCGGAATCGCCAAATACAACCTCGACGACCTGATCGGCGCCGAAGCCGACTTCTCGACAGCCATCGAAAAGAATCCGGTCTACACCCAGGCCTACACCTACCGCGCCGTGACCCGCTCGCGGCTGGGCAACTACGACGACGCGCTGCAGGATTTCCGCGAGGCGATCGACCTGAGGCCCGACCTGCCGGGGCCCTATTACAGCCGGGGCGTGACGCGGCTGCTGAACCAGCAGTTCCGCGAGGCGATCGAGGATTTCGACCAGTTCATCCGGCAGGAGAACAAGGTGGCCGACGCCTTCATCTGCCGCGGCCTGAGCTACCTGCATCTCAGGGACACGCTCCGCGCCTACGACGACTTCAACACCGCCATCCGCACCAACCGCGAGAATCCCAACGGATACAACCGCCGCGGGGCGCTCTACATGCAGCAGGAGCGGTATGCGGAGGCCGAAGCCGACTTCGACAAGGCCATCGGGTGCGACTCGACGTACCTGCTCTCCTACTTCAACCGGGCGCTGGTCTACTCGTCGACCAACCGTCCGCGTCAGGCTCTGGAGGATTTCGACCGCGTGATCCGGCTCGACACGCTCAACTCGCTGGCCTACTTCAACCGGGCGATGCTGCGCACGCAGGTGGGCGACTACAACCGGGCGCTGGAAGACTACGACCGGGTGGCGCTCTACTCGCCGGGCAACGTGCTGGTCTACTACAACAGGGCGGGCGTGTACGCCCGGCTGGGCGACATCGAGAAGGCCGTCGACGACTACACGTCGGCCATCGGGCTCTACCCCGACTTCGCCAACGCCTACATCTACCGCGGAGAGCTGCGCGAGCTGCTCCACGACCCGAAGGGTGCGCGCGAGGATCGCGACACGGCACAGCGCAAGATCGCCGAATACCGTTCGCGGCTGAGCGACAGCACCTACTCGATCTATGCCGACACGACACAGCGCTTCGACCGCCTGCTCTCGTTCGAGAGCAAACTCTCGGGCGGCGGGTTCGAAAACGCCGCGGCACACGGCGGCCGCGAAGAGATGCGCCTGCTGCCGCTGTTCAAGTTCTCGCTCATGCGGCCCGACACGATGCCCCGCCCGGAGCCCTACCACATGCAACGCGTCGAGGATTTCAGAAAACGCATCGGCAATCCCTACCTCCGCCTCACGTGCCGCGCGAGCGACCTGGCGCCCGACACGCTCCTCGTGCTCGACAAACGCTACGCCGAAGCGCTTCGGGGCAGCGATCCGACGTGGGAGATGCACTTCGAACGCGGCGTCACGCAGTCGCTCATCAAGCAGTACACCAACTCGGTGAACACCTATTCGCAGGCCATCGAACGGAATCCGACCAATCCGTTCCTCTACCTCAACCGCTCGACCACGCGGGCCGAAATGATCGACTTCATCTCGTCGATCGACAACTCCTACCAGCGGATCACCATCGACTCGGACCCGGCCAACCGGCTGCACAACAATTCGAAGCGCACCTACAGCTACGACGAGGCGGTGGCCGACCTGAACAAGACGCTGAAACTCTTTCCCGACTTCGCGCACGCCTACTACAACCGAGCCAACCTGAAGGCCCTGTCGGGCAACCTGCCCGAAGCGTTCGACGACTACACGCAGGCCATCGAACGGAACCCCTATCTGGCCGAAGCCTACTACAACCGCGGCATCGTCCAGATATTCATGAAGGATACGCGCAAGGGGTGTCTGGACCTCTCCAAAGCCGGAGAGCTCGGCATCGCCGAAGCCTACGAGGTGCTGAAACGCTACGCACCGGCCGACAACTAATCCAAATTTCAAATAACGATCATGACAGAAACTATCCAACGAAAACTCAACGACTCGGCCTTCGCCCGCTGGACGGCGCTCGTGCTCATCGCTTCGATGATGTTCTTCGCCTACATGTTCGTCGACGTGATGTCGCCGCTCAAATCGCTCGTCGAATCGGCCCGGGGCTGGGACAGCGCCACGTTCGGCACCTACGCCGCCTCGGAGTATTTCCTGAACGTCTTCGTCTTCTTCCTCATCTTCGCGGGCATCATCCTCGACAAGATGGGCATCCGCTTCACGGGGCTGCTCTCGGCCGGACTGATGGTGCTGGGCGCCTCGATCAAGTTCGTGGGCATCACCGACTGGTTCCAGACCACGGCGCTCTGCGGCTGGCTCGGCAGCTGGTGGACGGCCTTTCCGGCCAGCGCCAAGATGGCGTCGCTGGGTTTCATGATCTTCGGATGCGGCTGCGAAATGGCCGGCACGACCGTCTCGAAAGCCATTGCCAAATGGTTCCAGGGCAAGGAGATGGCGCTGGCCATGGGTCTGGAGATGGCTATCGCGCGGCTGGGCGTCTTCGCCGTGATGTGGATCGCCCCGATGGTCTCCAAACGCTTCGACCAGTCGATCGTGGCCCCCGTGGCATTCTGCACGGCCCTGCTCATCGTCGGACTGCTGTGCTACACGGTCTTCGTCTTCATGGACCGGAAGCTCGACCGGCAGCTCATCGCCGCCGGAGAGATGAAAGAGGAGAAGTCGTCGGACGAGGAGTTCCACATTTCGGACCTCGGCAGGATATTCACCAGCAAGATGTTCTGGCTCGTGGCGCTGCTGTGCGTACTCTACTACTCGGCCATCTTCCCCTTCCAGCGCTATGCGCCCAACTTCCTGGAGGTGACGCTCGGCATCGACGCCGAAGCGGCCGCCCGCCTGTTCAGCTGCTTCCCGATTCTGGCCATGGTGCTCACGCCCTTCCTCGGCGCGCTGCTCGACTTCAAAGGCAAGGGAGCCTCGATGCTCATGGCGGGGGCCGTCATCATGATCGCCTGCCACCTCGGCTTCGCATTCCTGCTGCCGGCATTCCCGTCGCAGACGCTGGCCCTGGCGCTGGTCGTAACGC
>USCH01000029.1 GCA_900553175.1 uncultured Alistipes sp.
CAATCGATGAATGATATAGAATTAAAAAGAGTAATAGCAATGAGTTTGGAGTTAAATTGCGTCATATCTTAAAGAATAGGGAAAGAGGGCCGAAAAAATGCGGCGTTTTTCCTTTGACTGCAAATATGCAAAAGAAGATAGCTTATTATCAATAGTTCACTAATGTTTAACCTTTGACTGTTAAATCAACCGAGAAGTCAACCGCTACGTTTGGTAAAAGGATAATGCGTTGAAAATAAGTGCTGTACTCTGTTTTAGAGTACACGTCTGGGGGGCGTGTGGTCGCTGGTTCGAATCCAGTCACCCCGACAAGATTCAAATGCGAAGTCTCTGCTTGATGGCAGAGACTTTTTTGTGTTTTGCGATTCCGCATCCGTCAGGGCATCCACTCGACGATGCCGTCCAGAGGGTGTGCGGCGAGCCAGGTGTCGAATTGGGCGCGGGTGCGGATGCCGTCGCGCAGGACGGCCATGTAGTAGGCGATGCCCGGGATTTTCGCCGCTCCGTTTGTTTCGTATTCGTACTTGAGTTTCAGGATCGTATCCCGGGTCTCGTCGGTCAGCACGGCGGCGATTCTGTCGGCGAAGCGTTCGAAATAGCCGTCCCAGGGCGATGCGTCGGCCATGTGGATCATGTCGATCTGCCAGAGCGCGCCGTCGCCGCCGGCATACCAGGCATGCCATTCGAGACACCGGTCCGGAGCGTCGAGCAGGTTGGCGAATTCGATGCGGCGGATTCCGCTGTTTGCGGCCAGCCGTTCGATGGCGGCGAAGCTCTCGGCGAGCCGCAGGCAGGGCGAATAGATGTGGAAGTCGATGTCGCGGTGGGTCATCAGCAGTCCGGTGCGCAGGGATCCGACCAGATTGATGCGGGCGCCCGCATCGTGCCAGATCTCTTCGATGCGGAGCGTGCGGATGATCTCCCGGGCCCGATGTCGGTTGGCTGCGGCGAGTGCGCGTATGTCGTCGATGGCGTGCATGGGGGCTGCGGATGGAAAGCGGGCCCGGGATTCGGGTTTATCGGCCCAGAAGGATGCGGGCCTGCGTGAGCGCGGCTTCGGTGACGGCCGATCCCGAGAGCATTTTGGCGATTTCGGTCGTCCGCTCCTCGTCCGTCAGGCGGGCGATCGAGGTGCGCCCCTCGTGTTTCGACACGACGAAGTGGGCGGTGCCTTTCGAGGCGACCTGCGGCAGGTGGGTGATGTCGATGACCTGCAGCGAGGCGGAGAGCTGTTCGATGATTTCGCCCATAGCATCGGCGATGCGGCCCGACACTCCCGTGTCGATTTCGTCGAAGACGATCGTCGGCAGCTGCATCCGCCGGGCGAGCAGTGCCTTGAGGGCCAGCATGACGCGCGAGAGCTCTCCGCCCGAGGCGATGCGCTCGATGCGTTGCGGCGGCATGCCGGGGTTGGCCGAGAAGAGGAACGCCACCTCGTCGCAGCCCGTGCGTCCGGGTTCGGCCGGGGTGAATGCCGCTTCGAAGCGGGCGTCGGCCATGCCCAGGCGCGAGAGCGTGCGGATGATCTCTTCGCAGAACGGTCCCGCAGCCTGCTCCCGGGCGTCATGGAGCCGCTGCCCGAGTGCGAGCACCTCCTCCCGGGCGGCCGAGAGGGCGGTTTCGGCTTCGGCGATGGCCTCGTCGCCGTGTACGATGGCCGCGAGTTGCGCGGTGCAGCGGTCGCGCAGGGCGAGCAGCCCGGCTTCGTCGGCTGCGCGGTGCTTCTGCTGGAGGGCGAGCAGCGTGTCGAGGCGGGCCGAGAGGCGGGCCAGCCGTTCGGGATCGGCGTCGATGCGTTCGCAGTCGGCCGCCGCCGACTGTCCGATGTCCTTCAGCTCCTCCATCGCCGACCGGATGCGGTCGGCATAGCTCCCGGCGGCGGGAAAGTCGCGGCGCAGGTGCCCCAGGGCGGTCTCGGCGCTCTTGAGCCGGGCGAGGATGCCCGTTTCGTCCTCGTCGAGGTCGTTGCGCAGCCGCGTGAGCGCGTCGCCGATGCGGTCGGCATGTTCGAGCACGCCCAGCTCGGTTTCGATTTCGGCCTGCTCGCCTGCGCGGAGATTGGCCGCCGTGAGCTCCTCGGTCTGGAACCGGAGCCACTCTTCGTTGCGGCGCCCTTCGGCGGCGTCGGCGCGCAGGGTCTCGAGCCGGCGGCCGAGTTCGGCCATGCGGTCGTATGCGGCGCCGTACCGTTCCAGCAGCGTGCCGTTGCCGGCTGCGGCGTCGAGAACCGAAATGCGGAACTCTCCGGAGGAGAGGACGAGGTTGCGGTGCTGCGAATGGATGTCGATCAGCCGGGTGCCCAGATCGCGCAGCAGCGTGAGCGGCACGGGCAGATCGTTGATGAACGACCGGCTCTTGCCGGCGGGCGTGAGGATGCGCGTGAGGGTGGTTTCGGGGGCGTAGTCGAGTTCGTTCTCCTCGAAAAAGGATTCCAGATGCAGCCCTTCGAGGCCGAAAGTCCCTTCGATGATGCAGTTGCGGGCCGTGTCGCGGAGGACCGACGAGTCGCTTCGTGCGCCCAGCAGCAGCCCGACGGCTCCCAGCAGGATGGATTTGCCGGCGCCCGTTTCGCCCGTGATGATGTTCAGATTCGGATCCGGCTCCAGGAGGAGCGAATCGATGAGGGCGTAATTTTCGACCGACAGACGGAGCAGCATTGCGGGAGGTGTGAGGGGTTCTGGTTGTAAGGCGGCGGACGGCGGTTCGGCGCGGGGATCAGCGGCCTGCGAGGAGCCTTTCGATGCGGTCGGCGATGCGGCGGGCCACTTCGCTCTTGGCCATCAGCGGAAGGGCTTCGCTGCCGTCGCGGTCGATCAGGGTCACCCGGTTCGTGTCGCCGCGGAATCCGGCTCCCGGGTCGCGCAGCGAGTTGAGGACGATGAAATCGAGGTTCTTGCGGTCGAGCTTCTCGCGGGCATGCTCCGCTTCGGAGTCGGTCTCCAGCGCGAAGCCCACCAGAAGACGTCCGGCCTTGCAGGCCCCGAGGTGTGCCGCGATGTCGCGCGTGCGCCGCAGGGTGAGCGTCATCCCGCCGTCCTGTTTTCGGAGCTTGCGGTCCGACACCTCGGCCGGGGTGTAGTCGGCCACGGCGGCGCACATCACGGCTCCGTCGGCCTCGGCGAAGGCGGCGACCGCAGCGTCGAACATCTGGTCGGCCGTCAGCACGTCGCGCCGTTCGACGCCCGGGGGCGTCGGAAGCTCCGTGCGGCCGCTCACCAGAACGACCTCCGCACCCCGGCGGGCCAGCTCTCCGGCGATGGCGTAGCCCATCTTCCCGGAGGAGTGGTTGGTCAGGTAGCGGACCGGATCGAGGGGCTCGATCGTGGCGCCTGCCGTGACCACGAAGCGTTTGCCGCGCAGCGGACCGGTCGTTTCTCTCCGTCCGAGAAGCGCGTCGACGAAGGCGGCGATCCGCTCGGGTTCGGCCATGCGGCCCTTGCCCGTCAGTCCGCTCGCCAGCTCGCCCTCCTCCGGTTCGACGATCTCCACGCCGCGTCCGGCCAGCGTGCGCAGGTTCTCCTGCGTGGCGGCGTGGGCGTACATGTCCAGGTCCATGGCCGGAGCCGCAACCACGGGACAGCGGGCCGAGAGGTAGGTCGTGAGCAGCAGGTTGTCGGCCGCGCCCGCGCGCATCTTGGCCAGCGTGTTGGCCGTGGCGGGGGCGATGAGATAGCAGTCGGCCCATTCGCCCAGCGAGACGTGGGAGTGCCAGGCGCCGTTCTCGGGATTGAAGAACTCCACCAGAATGGGGTTTTTCGAGAGCGTGGCCATGGTCAGCGGCGTGATGAACTGCTTGGCCAGCGGGGTCATCACCACGCGCACCTCGGCGCCCGCCGTTTTGAGCAGACGGCAGAGCGCAGCCGCCTTGTAGGCTGCGATGCTTCCGGTGATGCCCAGCAATATGTGACGTCCCTTCAGATGGGGATACGCCGTCCCGGCAGGTTGCATGCCGCCGGAAATCAGGCTTGGGTTTGCTCCTTGGCGCCGCCCTCGCGGTAGTAGATTTCGTCGTCGAGGAACTCCTCGGTGGCGATGATGACCGGTTTGGGCAGCCGCTCGTAGTAGCGCGAAATCTCGATCTGCTCGCGGTTTTCGAAGGTCTCCTCCATCGTGTCGGTGGGCGACGAGAAGTCGGCCAGCTTGCGGTTGAGCTCGTTTTTCAGCTCGGACGAAATCTGGTTGGCGCGGCGGGCGATGATGTTGACGGTCTCGTAGATGTTGCCCGTCTCCCGGTCCAGGTCCACCAGCTTGCGCGTCACGGTGTTGTTGGGAATGTTCTTCTTGATTTCCATGTTATATGTTGTTGTCCTTGTTGCTGCGGTCCAGGTAGTCGCGGGCCTGCTGGGCCATGCGTTCGACCTCTTTCATGTGGGGCGACTCGGGGTATGCCTCCTTGAAGGAGAGGTAGGAGTCGAGCATCGAGAGGTAGCGGTCGGTCTGCTTCGAGGAGACCGAGTTGCTGGCGAAGCGGTAGCCTGCGTCCACGATCAGGAACATGATCTCTTCGCGGTGCTTGCTTTCGGGATAGTCGCGCAGGGCGTTCTTGAGCGCGGTGATCGCCGAACGGTAGCGTCCGATCTTATAATAAGTGTAGGCGTTCAGATAGGCTTTCTCGTGCAGCCGCTCGGTCAGTTCGCGGTCGATCTGCCGGAAATTCTCCACCCGGTCGCTCTGGGGGTAGCGCGAGATGAATTCGTTGATGGCGATCAGCGCCTGCCCGGTCATCGTCTGGTCGCGCGTGGGGCCCGGCGAGAGGTAGTAGAAGCACATGGCGTACATCCCTTCGGCATCCTCGATGAAGGCGCTGCGGCCGAATTTGCGGCGGAAGTCGTCGAGCAGCGACGAAGCCGTGTCGTAGTCGCGGTTCTTGTATTTGCACCGGGCGTTGAAGAAGGCGATGGAGTCTTCGCGCGGCGTGCCGATGTAGTAGTGCTGCGCCCCCTCGAAGAGAGTCGAGGCCCGGGTCCACTTCTCCTTGTCGTAATACTCCAGCGCCTTGTCGTAGATCTTGTCCGGCTCGCCGCTTTTGAGCAGCGTGTTGATGCCGCTGCACGCGCTGAAAATGACGGCGATGGCAGCCGCACACAGGGCGTATGAAAGGCTCTTTTTCATGAAATGGTCGTTTACGGCGCTTTATCGCGCAAAGTTATGCATAAATTAACGAATAGCCAAAAAAATTATTGCCTCTGCGGCACCGGGCGGCTTCGGGGCGGAAAAGGACGCCGGAAGTTTGGAGGGTCGGTGCGAATTGCCTATCTTTGTTGAAAACTCGTGGTCCGACGTGCCGCGAAGCGGCGGGGCGGCGGTTTTTTCCGACTCATCCGCTGAACCGATCAATCCCGAATCCGATGAAGAATCGTTTGCGAATTCTCTGCCTGGGGGCTCTGACTCTCCTGGGCGTGTGCGCTGCGGCGCCGGCCGCGGCGCAGCACTCCGCCGACCGCGATGCGGTGCGCGTATTGCCGCTCGACGGCGAGTGGCGGCTCACGGGGTACAGCCCCGACCGTTCGCGATGGGTGGAGCTTGCGGCCCGTGTGCCGGGACAGGTGCACGACGACCTGCTGCGCGAGGGCTTCATCGACGATCCGTTCTGGCGCGACAATGCCGAGCGCTGCCAGTGGGTCGAACACTGGGAGTGGCGCTACAAACGCTCCTTTTATCTGCCCGAGGGGTTCGACTCGGGGCGCGTGCAGCTCTGCTTCGACGGGCTGGACACCTATGCCGAGATCACGCTCAACGGCCGCCGGATCGGTCCGCTGGAGCGGCCCACGACCGAAAACATGTTTCTCGAATACGGGTTCGATGTCTCGGGATGGCTCAAGAGAGGCGGCGAAAACGTCCTTGAGGTGCGCTTCCTGCCCCTCGAACGGGTCGTGGGCGAGGAGGCCCGCCGCAAGAGCTATCCCGCCGCATTCGGCGACCCCCTGCGGGCCTATGTGCGGCGCATGCAGTGCACCTTCGGGTGGGACTGGGTGCACCGGTTCGTCACGGCGGGCATCTGGCGTTCGTGCCGGCTCGTCGCCTGGCCCGAGGCCCGCGTCGAACACCCGTTCGTATGGGTGAAGGAGCTGCGGCCCGGCAAAGCCGTGCTGCATGCCGAGGCGGCGGTGGAGGCCGATGACGGATTCCGCGGCGAGGTGCGAATGGCGCTTACGGCGCCCGACGGCCGGCGCGTCTGGCAGGCGGCCCGCCCGGTGACGGGGCGCGGAACGGTGTCGTTCGAGGCTGAGGTGCCCGATCCCGAGCTGTGGTGGCCCCGCGGTGCGGGGGCTCAGCCGCTCTACGGGTTCGAAGCCGCCGTGTGCGATGCGGGCGGTAGGCTGCTCCATGCCGAACGGTGCCGCACGGGCATCCGGACCGTGGCCGTCGAGGAGAGCCCCCTCGCCGACGGCACCTCCTTCATCTTGAAGGTGAACGGACGGCGCATCTTCGCCCGGGGCGGCAACTGGGTTCCCGCCGACCCGTTCCCGGCCCGCATCGCCCCCGAACGTTACCGCCTGCTGCTGGGGCGCGCCGCCGAGGCGGGCATGAACATGGTGCGTGTCTGGGGCGGCGGCATTTACGAGCAGGAGCCTTTCTGGCAGGCCTGCGACAGCCTGGGCATTCTGGTCTGGCAGGACTTCATGCTGGCCTGCGGCGGTTATCCCGAGGAGCGCCCGGAGTTCGTCGACCTGTTCCTGCGCGAGGTCGCCTGCAACGTGCGGCGCATGCGCAACCATCCGTCGCTGGCCGTGTGGTGCGGCGACAACGAGCTGGGCATGAACCATGCGCCCGACGGGGAGTGGCCCTTCAGCCGCGTGCACCGCGAATGCACGGCACCCCTCGTGGCGCAGCTCGACCCTTCGCGCCCGTTCCGTCCGACGAGCCCCTACGGCGCGGCGGGCGATCCCTCAAAGGCGGGCGATGCCCATCAGGGGGCGCAGTACGCCGATTCACTCATCTTCAGCGACGACGCCTCCGCCTACCGGGTGCTGACGGGACGCTATGCCCGTGCGCGTTTTCTGAGCGAGAGCACGACGGCGGGCGTGCCGACGCGCCGCAGCCTGCTGCGTTTCATGGACGGCGAGGACCTCTCCCGCAGCGAGATGTTCGACTACCACACCAAGGACAATCCCTATGTCGGCGGCGGGCTGACGCTCTTCGGCAAGCTGGAGAGCCTGTCGGAGAAGCTCTACGGCGAGCACGGCGGCGATGTCGGCCGTCGGCTGCGGCAAATGGAGTATACGCAGTACGAGTTCGTGCGGCTGACCATGGAGGCGGCCCGGGCCAACAAGTTCCGCACGGGCGGCGTGCTGTTCTGGATGTACAACGACTGCTGGCCCGCGTCGGGCTGGAGCCTGATCGACTACTGGGGCGAGCCCAAGGCCGGATGGTATGCCATGAAGTCGGCCTGCCGGTCCGTGATCGCCTCGACGGAGCAGGGCGACGACGGTCTGCTGCGCTGGCGGATCGCCAGCGATGCGGCCGAGCCCGCCGACGTGACGTACGAGGTGCGCGTGCAGCCGCTCGACGGGGGCCGGCCGCGCGTGCTCTCCGAAGGCCGGGTGCGTGTGGCTCCCGACGCTCCGCAGCAGGTGCTGGAGCTGCCTGCGGAGCCGCTGGCCCGCGAGCTGGGCGACGGGCGGATCGTCGTCTTCGAAGCGCATTGCGGTCCGGAGCGGGACCGAAGCTTTTGGACGCCGCTCACGCCGCGGCAGGTGGCCTGGCCCGCGACGAAGCTGGAGGTCAGCCCCCACCGTCCCGCCGCCGAGGGCGAGGTGCGCATCGCGAGCAGCCGCTGGGGGCGTGTGGTGACGCTCGAGGGTGCCGCGCTCTTCGAGGACAACTATTTCGAAATGCTGCCCGGCGAGACGCGCACGGTCCGCTGGCGGTCGTTCGACGGAGCGCCCGTGCCCGAAATCCGGGTCACGGCCTGGAACGCCCGCTGAAGCGCCGCAGGGACTGCCCGGAACATGCCGGGCAGCCCCTGCGGCTTGTCGGGACGCTCCGTCAGAAGAAGAAACCCATCGAACAGCCGTAGACGATGTCGTGCGACACCATCACGCGCTGCGTTTCGCCCTGCGAGGTGAAGTGCTGCCACACGCGGCCGCGGGGATAGCCCGAGGCGCGCAGGTCGATGAAGAATTTGCGGATGTTCAGTCCGATGCCGCCCATCACGGCGACGTCGCCGTCGTTGAAGGCGATGCGCAGCAGATCGGGTTTGTCGCTCTTGCCGCCCTGGGCGACGCGGAACTGCGCGCCGCCGAACAGCCGGACGACACCCAGCTGGAAGCCGACCTCCACGGGTACGGTCAGCCGGTCGGCCCTTATGCGGATTTCGCGGTCGGCGTGCCGGCTGGTGCGGATGCCGTAGACGGAGCGGCCGTAGTCGAGCTCCGACTGGAGGTGCAGGCGGCTGGTGAGGTTCCAGCGGACGACGAATCCCACGTCGTAGCCCGCGCGCATGGGCCCGGAACTGAAGGTGCGCTCGCCGAAACGCACCGGCGAGAAACGGTAGTCGGTCAGGGTGGCGCCGGCTCTCAGTCCGGCTTGCAGCCTCTGTGCGCGGGCTGCACCGAGCCCCGACAGCAGGAGGCACAGGATGAGAAAAATCGTTTTCATGAGCGTATAAAGGTTCGGGACGGCCGGTTCGGCGGCCGCCGCAGGTGAAACATGGCGGCGGATTCACATGAGCGGAGAGGCCAGACGCAGCACGTCGCCCAACAGGCGCCGGTGCAGCGGGGGGCGCCACGCGGCGGGGTCGATGCGGACGCACGAGCGGAGATCGTCGTCGAACTCGCGGGCCAGCTGCCGGACCACCTCTCTGCCGCGGATCAGGGCCGTGACTTCGAGGTTGTCGACCAGACTGCGGTAGTCCATGTTGGCCGTGCCGACCGATGCCGTCGTCTCGTCGGCGATGATGACCTTGGCGTGCAGAAACCCGTTCTCGTACCGGTAGAGCTCGACACCGGCCGCGAGCAGGTCCTCGACGTAGGAGTCCGACACCAGGTCGGTCAGGCGCGAATCGCTGCACGTGGGGACCATCACCTGCACCCTCACCCCCGCATGCGCCGCCAGCCGCAGCGCATCGAGCAGCAGGGTGGGCGGCATGAAGTAGGGCGAACAGATTCTCACCCGGCGGCGCGCCCGCAGGATGAGCTGCGCGAACGCCTCGGCGAGGGTGAACCGCGACGCCCCCTCTTCGGACCAGGCCAGCTGCACGGGCAGCCGTTCGCGGATGCTGTGCGGTGCGGTGAGCGCCGCCGCATCGAGCCGCTCGCCCCGGGCCTCGGCCCAGTCGGCGGCGAAAAGCCGCTGCAGGTCGGCTACCGCGTCGCCTTCGATGCGCAGGTGCTCGTCCCGCCACTTGCCCATGTAATTTCCGTCGAGGTAGTATTTCGCAATATTTATGCCACCCAGAAAGGCGATCTTTCCGTCCGCGACGACTATTTTCCGGTGGTTGCGGCGGGTCGCGGCGGGTGTGAACCACGGGAAGCGGAGCGGGTGGTAGGCGGCGGTCCGCACCCCGGCGGCCTGCATGTCGCGCAGCATGCGGCGTCCCAGACGCCGCGAACCGATGGCGTCGTAGAGGATGCGCACCTCCACTCCGGCGCGGGCTTTGCGGATGAGGATTTCGGCGATGACGCGTCCGATGCGGTCGTTGCGGATGATGTAATACTCCATGTGGATCGTGCGGGTGGCGCGTTGCAGGGCGGCGATCAGGGCCGAGAAGGCGTTGCTGCCGTTGTGGAGCGGCTCGATCCGGTTGCAGAGGGTGGTGCGGGTGCCGCATCCGGCATGGACGAGGCGTTCGAGCGGATCGCGGGGCGGGTTCTCCGGAGCCGGCGCGGGCGTTGCCGCACGCCGCAGGCCGCAGAGCAGGTAGAGGAGCGTCCCCGCCACGGGCAGCAGCACGACCAGAGCCGTCCACACCCCTGCGGAGGCGGGGATTCGCTGCCGGCGGGCGATGAAGAGCAGGGCGCCGAGCGACCAGACGAGGTGGAGGAGCAGAAGTGCGGACATCGCTGCCGCTCGGGGCACACTCCGTGCCACGGAGGGCGAAAAAAGATTTGGAAAATAGGATTTAATTTTCTATCTTTGTCTGTACAATGAATCGGGGTTCTGGCCTTCATCGGCCAGGATTCTTGTTTTTTTACGTTTTTCGACTATGGCAAAAGAGATTATTTATCTGACGGCGGAAGGTTACAAAAAGCTCAAGGACGAGCTGGACCACATGCGTTCGGTGGAGCGTCCTGCGGTTTCTGCGGCGATAGCCGAAGCCCGCGACAAGGGAGACCTTTCGGAGAATGCGGAGTACGATGCCGCTCGCGAAGCCCAGGGGCTGCTGGAGATGCGTATCGCCAAGCTGGAAGATACGATCGCCAACGCCCGCGTGATCGACGAATCGAAGATCGACAAGAGCAAGGTGCAGATTCTGAGCAAGGTGACCTTGCTCAATCACAACACCAAAAAGCAGATGGTCTATACGATCGTCGCCGAGCACGAGGCCAACCTGCGCGAGGGCAAACTCGCCATCGGCACGCCCATCGCCAAGGCTTTGCTCGGACACCGGAAGGGTGAGACGGTCGATGTCGAGGTTCCCGCCGGCGTGATCCGCTTCGAGATTCTCGACATCAGCATCTGACCGGCCGCCGGTGCGGAGGTCTGTGCGGCGGCGGAACGCCGGGCGGTCTCGGTGCCGGGCGGCGGAAAATGCCGGGACGGCTTCGGCCCCGGGGGCGGGGCTGGCCGGAAGGAAAAGACATATACGCCCGTTTTCGGGCCGATTGGCAGGGGTCGCGGTGCGGCCCCTTTTTTGCGGTCCGCTCGTATTCGGACAGAAGTGCCGGAACGGAGGCGGACCGATCGAAAAACGACCCCGCCGCGGAAAACGGACGGGGTCGCATGGTCGGCAGGAGCCGATCCGGAAGCCGGTTTTCGGCCGGATCAGATCGCGTTGATCTCGTGCAGCACGGCGTTGGTCTTGTGTACGGCGGCGGCCGATTCCGCGAACCGGGCGGCCTCCTCTTTCGTCAGCTCGATCTCGACGATCTTCTCGATGCCCTTGCGGCCGATGATCGCGGGAACGCCGATGCAGAGGTCCGTCTGGCCGTACTCGCCCTCGAGGTAGCACGAGCAGGGGATGAGCTTCTTCTGGTCGTGGAGGATGGCTTCGACCATCATCGAGGCGGCTGCGCCCGGAGCGTACCAGGCCGACGTGCCGATGAGCTTGGTCAGCGTGGCGCCGCCCACCATCGTGTCGGCCACGGCCTGCTGCAGCTTCTTCTTCGAGGCGAACTGCGAGACGGGCACGCCGTTCACCGTCGCCTTGGAGAGCAGCGGAATCATCGTCGTGTCGCCGTGACCGCCGATCACCATGCCGTCGACGTTGTTGATGTTGGCGCCGGTGGCTTTGGCCAGATAGCATTTGAAGCGCGACGAGTCGAGCGCTCCGCCCATGCCGACGATGCGGTTCTTGGGCAGGCCCGACGCCTTGAGCGCCAGGTAGGTCAGCGTGTCCATCGGGTTGGCCACCACGATGATGATGGCGCGGGGCGAGTGGGCGATGATGTTCTCGACCACGCCCTTCATGATCTTGGCGTTGGTGCCGATGAGCTCCTCGCGCGTCATGCCCGGCTTGCGGGGAATGCCCGACGTGATGACCACCACGTCCGAATTGGCCGTCTTCTTGTAATCGTTGGTGACGCCGACGAGTTTCGTGTCGAAATCCATGAGCGTCGACGTCTGGTACATGTCCAGCATCTTGCCCTCCGACAATCCCTCTTTGATGTCGATGAGGACCACTTCGCTCGCCACTTCGCGGCAAGCCATGACGTTTGCGCAGGTGGCGCCCACGGCGCCCGCACCCACGACGGTTACTTTTGACATATGCGTTTCTTCTTTTGGGTTCGTGCGATCCGGATCTCTGCGGTCCGCCTCCTCCGCCGGTGCGCTATCCGATCAGCAGCTTGTAGTCGGCGGGCGAGAGCAGCTCCTCGTATTCCTCGGGGTCGGACATGCGGACCTTGACCATCCAGCCTTCGCCGTAGGGGTCCTTGTTGACCAGTGCGGGGTTGGCGTCGAGGGCCGGATTGAATTCGACGATCTCGCCGCTCACGGGCAGGAATGCGTCGCTGACGGTCTTCACCGCCTCGATCGAGCCGAAGACGTCGCCTGCGGCGAGCGTTTCGCCCAGGGTGGGCACGTCGACGAAGACGATGTCGCCCAGTTGGCTCTGGGCAAAATCCGTGATGCCCACTACGGCCGTGTCGCCTTCGATGCGGCACCATTCGTGGTCGTTGGAATACTTCAGGTTTGCAGGTACGTTCATGACAGCTCGCTGTTTTAGAGTGATTTTTACGGATGCAAATATAACTGTTATTTCCGTAACGGCAACGGTCTCTGTTATTTTTTTAACACGAATTCCACTTCGCGGAAGAGATATTCGCCCTGCGTGCCGTCGGAGTGGCGGAGCAGAAGGGCTCCCGAGGGGCGGACGCCCTGGATCGAGGCGTCGAAAAGCGTCCCGTCCGGCCGGCGGAAGGGGTGGCGCTCCTCCAGGCGGTACATGCGGTTGCGGTAGGTCTTCCGCAGTGTCTCCCGCTCCCCGCGGGCGAGCTGTCCGTATCGTTCGGCCCAGCGGGCGAGGAAGCGTTCGAGCACTTCGAGCCGGTCGAAAGTCCGCCCGGCGAGCTGCGCCATCGAGACGGGGTTGGGAAGCGACGCATCGAACGAGGTCTGGTTGACGTTGATGCCGATGCCGGCCCGGGTGCGCCGGAGCCGGCCGTTCGAACAGTTGTTCTCGATCAGGATGCCCACCATCTTGCGGTCGCCGGCGTAGATGTCGTTGGTCCACTTGATGCGGGTGGGGATGCCCAGATCGCCGAAGGTGTCGGTGAGGGCCAGGGCGACGGCCTCGTTGAGGGCGAACTGTTCGCCTGCGGCGAGGAAATGCGGCTCCATGACCAGCGTGAAGGTGAGGTTCTCGCCTTCGGGACTGCTCCACGTGTGGCCCCGCTGGCCGCGTCCGGCCGTCTGGCGCTCCGCCCAGATCACGTCGCCGTGGCGGTATTTCGGATCGCGGGCCTCGTCGTTGGTCGAGGCGGTCTGCTGCAGGCGGTAGATCATCGCCGGGGATTATACGGCCACGCCGAAGTCGCGCAATGCGTCGTTGAGCGACGTTTTCTTGTCGGTCGACTCCTTGCGGCGGCCGATGATCAGGGCGCACGAGACGCTGTATTCGCCGGCCGGGAACTGTTTGCGGTAGCTGCCCGGCACGACCACCGAGCGGGGCGGAACGTACCCCTTGTAGGTCACGGGTTCGGCGCCCGTGACGTCGATGATGTGCGTCGATCCGGTGATGACCGTGTTCGAGCCCAGCACCGCTTCGCGGCAGATCCGCGCACCCTCGACCACGATCGCGCGCGAACCGATGAAGCAGTTGTCCTCGACAATGACGGGAGCCGCCTGCACGGGTTCCAGCACGCCGCCGATGCCCACGCCGCCTGACAGGTGGACATGCTGCCCGATCTGGGCGCACGACCCCACGGTGGCCCATGTGTCGACCATCGTTCCCGTGCCGACCCGGGCGCCGATATTCACGTAGGAGGGCATGAGGATGGCTCCCGGGGCGATGTAGGCTCCGTAGCGGGCGATGGCATGGGGAACGGCCCGCACGCCCAGAGCTTCGTAGCCGTGTTTGAGCTCCATCTTGTCGAACCACTCCAGTTCGCCCGCCTCCATCTTGCGCATGGGCTGGATCGGGAAGTAGAGGATCACGGCCTTCTTGACCCATTCGTTCACCCGCCATTGGCTCTGCTGCTCGTCGAGCGGTTCGGCGCAGCGCAGCTCGCCGCGGTCGAGCAGCTCCACCGCATGGCGCACGGCCCGGCGCACCGTCTCGTCCTGCAACCTCGCGCGGTCGTCCCACGCGGCTTCGATCGTCGTTCGGAGTTCTTCGTACATCTCGTTTTTGTTTTGCGGAGGCCCAAAGTTACGCAATTTTTCCTAACTTTGCTCCGGACAATGCAAATACCCGAACGATGAGAGAACCGATCCGTAGGGCTGCGCTGCTCGTGGGCGGCGCGGCGATGATGGCGACAAGTTGCACGCAGATGAGACAAATCAAGCATCAGCCTTACCCCGACACCGAGCGCGGCGAGGTCGTGGACAATTACTTCGGAACCGAAGTGGCCGATCCCTACCGCTGGCTGGAGGACGACAACTCCGAAGCCACGGCCGCATGGGTCGCTGCCCAAAATGCCGTGACCGGCGATTACCTTTCGCAGATTCCGTTCCGCGGAGCCATCCGCGAGCGCCTCACCGAGCTGTGGAACTATCCCAAGCAGGGGCTTCCTTCGAAGCACGGCGATGCATGGTACTGGTTCTGCAACGACGGTTTGCAGAACCAGTCGGTGCTCTACCGGGCCGATGCTCCCGACGGCGCGGGCGAGGTGTTCCTCGATCCCAATGCGCTCTCCGACGACGGTACGGTGGCCCTCTCCGACGTTTCGTTCTCCGAGGACGGACGCTATTGCGCCTATGCCGTGGCGGCCTCCGGATCGGACTGGGTCGAGATCCGCGTGCTGGACACGGCGTCGGGCGCGGCGACCGACGATCGGATCGAATGGGTGAAATTTTCGGGCGCCGTATGGGCTCCCGACTCCCGGGGATTCTATTACAGCGCCTACGATGCCCCGAAAGAGGGCGTCTACTCGGCGCAGAACCAGTTCCAGAAGGTTTATTACCATGCCCTCGGCACGCCGCAGTCGTCCGACCGCCTGATTCACAGCGATGCGGCCCATCCGCTGCGCTACTTCTCGGCCTGGCCCAGCGACGACGGGCGGTGGCTCTTCGTTGTGGTTTCGGAGGGTACGTCGGGCACCGAAATACTCTGCCGCAGAGTCGGGGAGCGTTCGTTCCGGACGCTGCTGCCCGGCTTCGACGCCGACTACGAGATCGTCGACTGCCGCGACGATGCGCTCTACTACGTCACCAACCGCGATGCGTCGAACCGCTGCCTGATGAAGGTCGACCTGAACCGGCCCTCCTCGAAGCAGGTGGTCATCGCCGAGCGGCCCGAGATGCTGGAGGGGGTGTCGACCGGCGGCGGCTCTCTGTTCGCCACCTATTTGCAGGATGCGCAGCATAGGGTCGTGCAGTACGGATACGACGGAAAGCCCGTGCGGGAGGTCGCCCTGCCCGCCATCGGCACGCTCGGCGGTTTCGGCGGCGAGCGCGGGGACGATTCGTTTTATTATGCGCTTTCCAACTACACCTCGCCTGCGACGATCTACCGCTTCGACATCGCCTCGGGCGAATCGACGCTCTTCAAAGCGCCCGAGGTGCGTTTCGATCCCTCGATGTTCGTCACCGAGCAGGTGTTCTGCACCTCGAAGGACGGCACGCGCGTGCCGATGTTCGTCACCCACCGCCGCGACATGAAGCGCGACGGCACGAATCCCTGCCTGCTCTACGCCTACGGAGGCTTTCAGATCAACCTCACGCCCGGCTTCAACCCCTCGGCCCTGATGTTCGTCGAGCAGGGCGGCATCTATTGCGTGGCCAACCTGCGCGGCGGTTCGGAGTACGGCGAGGCGTGGCACAAGGCCGGCATGCTCGCCAACAAGCAGAACGTCTTCGACGACTTCATCTCGGCGGCCGAATACCTCGTGGCCGAAAAATACACCTCGTCCGACCGTCTGGCCATCCACGGCGGCTCGAACGGCGGTCTGCTGGTCGGCGCCTGCGAGGTGCAGCGCCCCGACCTCTATGCCGTCTGCCTGCCTGCGGTGGGCGTGATGGACATGCTGCGCTACCACCGCTTCACCTGCGGCTGGGGCTGGGCCGTCGAATACGGTTCGTCGGACGACGAGGAGCAGTTTTCGTATATATATAAGTATTCGCCGCTCCACAACATCCGGGAGGGCGTCGCCTATCCCGCCACGCTCGTGATGACGGCCGACCACGACGACCGCGTCGTGCCGGCCCATTCGTTCAAGTTCGCCGCCCGGATGCAGCATTGCCAGGCGGGCGAGGCTCCCGTGCTGATCCGCATCGAGTCCAATGCCGGACACGGGGCGGGCAAACCCGTCTCGAAGCGCATCGACGAGGCTGCGGACATGTATGCTTTCCTGTTCCAGAACATCGGTGTTCCCTATAAGCGCGTGGAGCGATGAAGGTCTACAAGTTCGGCGGCGCTTCGGTCCGCCATGCCGACGGGGTCCGCAACCTGCTGAAGATCATCGGCGGCGAACAGGACCTGTTCGTCATCGTCTCGGCCATGGGCAAGACGACCAACGCCCTGGAGCGGGTCTTCGCCGGGGTGCAGCGGGGCGACCGTGCCGCCGCCGCGGGCGAGATCGCCGCGCTGCGCGAGTACCATGCGGCCATCGTCGGCGATCTGTGGCACGCTCCCGTGACGCTGCCTCGGGTCGAGGCGCTCTTCGCCGAATTGGAGGCCGTGGCCTCGCGGGAGGATTATCGCCCGGAGGAGGCCGAGGCGTGGTACGACGAAATCGTGGCGTTCGGCGAGCTCCTCTCCACCACGATCATTTCGGAGTACCTCGCCCATGCGGGCATCGTCAACCGCTGGATCGACATGCGCCGCGCTCTGGTCACCGGACAGCGCCACAAGGACGCCGAGGTCGACCTCGAAGCTTCGGCCCCGCGGCTGCGTGCCGAAGTGGAGGGGCGTCCCGAACGCATCTTCATCGGACAGGGATTCATCGGCGGAGCCCCCGACGGCACGACGACGACGCTCGGCCGCGAGGGGTCGGACTACTCGGCGGCCGTGGCGGCCAACATCCTCGATGCCGAGTCGATGTCGGTGTGGAAGGATGTCGACGGCGTGCTGAACGCCGATCCCAAGATTTTCCCCGACGCCGTGCAGATCGCCGAACTCAACTATCTGGATACCATCGAGCTGGCTTACAGCGGTGCGCAGATCATCCACCCGCGGACCATCAAGCCGCTGCAAAACAAGAACATCCCGCTCTACGTCCGGCCTTTCGGCGACAAGCGCAAGCCCGGCACGGTGATCCGCGGCATGTCGGCGCCGGTCGAGGTGCCGATCCTCATTCTCAAGCGCGGCCAGGTGCTGCTGACGATCCGTTCGCGCGACTTTTCGTTCGTGCTGGAGGAGAAGTTCGCGGCGATCTTCGCGCTGCTCGAGCGGTTCCGGGTCAAGGCGAACCTGATCCACAATTCGGCCGTCAACTTGAGCCTGTGCGTGGACGACTCGTGGCATATCGACGAAGCGGTCGACGCCCTGCGCGCCGAAGGGTTCGACGTGATGAAGATCGGGAGCATGGAGCTCCTGACCGTGCGCGGCTATACCGATGAGCTGTGGGAGCGTTACGCCTGCGGAGCGCAGGTGTTCATCCGCCAGGCCACGCAGTCGACCGTGCGCATCGTCCGCAAATGCCGGTGAGCCGGCCCGTGCAGGGCGCCGTGCGCTCCCCGGAGCCGGGGATGCGGTGACGGCTTCGGCAAGGCCGGCCGCGGTTTGCTTTCCCGCCTCTCTTCGTTCCGGGAAATTCGGGGCCGTCCGGGTTGGAAAATCGGCGTTTTTTTCCTATCTTGGCCCCGTTTACGGCATGTTGCGGCGCAACGCTCGACGCTCTTCGGTCCGGCCCGCCGGTTCAGGATGCCGAATATTAACATTTAAATAATTAAAAAAGATGAAAAGAATGACCCCCCACCGACTGCGAGTGCTCTTTTCTGCATTGGCTCTTCTGGCAGGTGCCGCCTCGTGCGGCGACGACAAGACCGATTCGGATCAGCCGATCAATCCCGGCCCCGGCCCCGGTCCGGAGGAGACGCCTGCCGTTACGATCAGCGTGGGTGAATTGACGAACACCTCGATCGAGGTGCTGCTTTCGGCCGAACATGCCGACGACATCGCTTTCTACTGCGTGAAGGAGGCCGACGGTGAGGAAGGCGAGGACGTGACGGCACCCGATGCGGCTGCGGTCTATGCCGAGGGCCGCGTGGTCGAGGCGACGGCGGAGCCCGCTTCCTATACGATTTCCGACCTCGAGGAGGGCGTTCCGTATGCGATTTATGCGGCGGCGCGCAAGGGCGATGCGATGAGCGACGTCGGGAAGGTCTCGGCGACGACCCCCGTCACCCCGGCCATTCTGGAGGTCGGCTCGACCTCGAAGACGGGCTTCTCCTACCAGATGAACGTCGGTCCGGACGATGTCTATTTCCACACCTATCTGGAGGGCTGGTTCTTCGAATATTCGATGATGACGGCCATGGCCGCCGAGGGCCCCGAGTTCGACTACAACGCTTTCGTGTGGAATCTTCTGGTCGACTACGGCATGGCGGACTACGGCCCCAAGACCATCGAATGGCAGGCCGGCGACGAACATGCGAAGCTGGGCTACGCGGCGCTGGTTCCCGGCAAGAAATACTACGTGCTGGCCGCCCTCTACGACGAAGCTGCCGGCGCGTGGGTCGGCGTGCCCAATGTCATCGACCTCGACATGCCCGCTCCGGGCACTTCGTCCGAGACGATCACGCTTTCGGCCGATAAGGTGGACTACGACCGGGTCGTGCTGCGCATGGAGTGCGACGAGATGAAAATAGCCTTCTTCCGCTACGATCTCTACTCCAAGGAGTCTTACGACAAGTTCATCGAGGAGAACGGCGGCGTGCGCGGCATGATGGATTACGTGGCCGAATACGGCCCCGATGTGCGGGTGAACACCTATACCGATTCGTGGGGCGTCGACGCCGGCCGGTCGTACATGCTTTGCGTCTACGGCATCGACGTGAACGGCGATGAGCTCTATGCCGAAATGCAGGTGGATGTTCCGGAGCGCCAGCCCGAAATCTATCTCGACCTCAAGCCCTACAACCGCGAATTGCAGGGATATTACGACTACAATACGTTCCAGGTGACCTTTGCGCCGATGAATTTCACCGATCTGAACGTCGACCGGGTGTTCTGCTCGGCCGTGCCCATGGAACGCGCCACGCTCGAGTCCTATCTGGCGATGCTGCCCGAAATCGGACTTCCCGCCGTTTCGTCGCTCGAAGAGCTGGAGCAGCAGCCCGAAGTGCTTTTGCAGCTGAACTACATGTTGTACCAGCAGCTTATGATGCCGCTCTATGACGATGCCGAACTCGATTCGCTGGAGAAGAACGGTTATTTCGACCGGGTGATCGGCGATCTCAACCCCGCGACCGAATACGTGTTCATGGCCCTGGCCTATTCGGGCGAGACCCCCGTGGCGCGCATCGTGACGGCTTCGACCGCTGCCGCTCCGGAGGGTGGCGAGGCCAGCGAGCGCTACAACGAGTATCTGGGCAACTGGACGGTGCTCGGCAAGACGACCAAGGACTGGACGACCTACGAAACCTACGACGTGCGCATCGAAGAGCTCTCGCCCAACCGCAGCTACAAGGTCTACGGATGGGGCCACTCCGAGCTGGCGCAGGAGTACCCCTTCGAGATGCGGTTCGATCCCCGGACCGGCAAGACTTCGGTGGAGATTCCGCAGGTGCTCGGCCAGATCGAGGTCGAAGGCAAGACGGTAGACCTCGTTTTCGTCGGCAAGATCCACGCAAGTTTCTCGGATATTCTCGATGTGGTCGACGGTTTCTCGGGAGAAGCCTATCGGGGCGATCTGCGGGACGATCATCTGGCCATGTTCGCCGAAATGATAATGATCGGAGGCCATACCTATGAGTTCTTGGCGATGTCGTATGTGGCCCGCACCGAAGAGGGTTACATGCTGCTCGAAGGCGAAGAGTACGATCTGGTCTATCGTTCGGTCGACCGGGCTGCTGCCGCCTCCGCCGCCTCTGCGCGGCCTGCTGCCCGCAGGCTGAAGAGCGCTTCGGTGGTGTGCCGTTCGTTCGAACCGGCTGCCGCGCCGATGATTTCGGCCCCCGCGCACTTCGGGACGGCCGGCGGCTCTCTGGCGGAGCGTTTCGCTTCCGATCCGGTGGGCCAGGCCGCCTGGCTGCGTTCGCTGCCGCTGCGGGGCGTCGCTCGTCTGGCGAAATAGGCGCTGCGTCGCGATTCTGCGTGCGCCGTCCGGATTCCCGGACGGCGCACTTCGTTTCCGGGCGGGAGCGCCTGCGGAGGATATGCCGGAGGCATTCGGACGACGGGATAATAAATCGGCGGATTAACCGTTTCAGTAAAGGAAATTTTCGTATATTTGTTGCGCGGCGGCCGCCATTGGCCGCTTTAAAACGAAAAAGATGAAACAATCGATTATCCTGTTCGGCGCCGCGCTGCTGGCTGCGGCCTGCTCCTCCGACAAGGAGACGACCCCGTCCGCAGGTACGGATACCGACGTGCCCGCTCCCGTCGAACTCTGGCCCGAAGAGGGGGTGAAAAGCCGGGTGGAATACATCAACAACGGAACGATCCAGCTGGGCGTCGACATGGATCGCGGCGGTGCGGTGTTCCATTTCTCGGAGACGAACACGCGCAAGAACCTGCTCAACCACGTCGACGAAGGTCGCTTCGTCCAGCAGTCCTATTACGGCGAGCCGGACGGAAGCGTGTGGAACGGGCAGCCCTGGGCCTGGAACCCCGTGCAGGGCGGCGGCAGCAACGGCACGAATGCCCAGGTCCGCTCGTCGCAGATCGGCGCCACGTCGCTCATGATTACGACCCAGCCCGTGCTGTGGGCGTCGAGCCGGCCCGCCGAAGGGTGCGTCATGGCCGAAAACATCACGCTCGACGGCCGCGTCGCCCATATCCGCTACACGTTCGCCAACAACGGCGAGGCGGCGACCGACCATCCGGCCACGCACCAGGAGGTGCCCGCCGTCTTCGCCGACTGGGACCTCAAAACGCTGGTTTTCTACGACGGCACCGAACCCTGGACGGACGGCGCCCTGCGTTACGTCAGCGAACCGGAGATTCCGCGTCTCGATTTGGGCGGGACCAACCGTGAATTCACGCGCACGGAGCATTGGGCCGCCTGGGTCGACGAACGGGGATGGGGACTGGGTGTCTACACCCCCGGCACCGAGTTGATGACCGTCTACCGGTTCGGCTCGGGACCGGGCGGTGCGCAGATGGGGTCGTGCTCCTATTTCGCTCCGCTGCGCACGTTCGCCATCACGAAGGGGATGCGCTTCACCTACGACGTCTATCTGATGATCGGCACCGTCGACGAGATGCGGGCGGCGTTCCGGGCGCTGCACGCCGCCTCGCAGGAGTGATCCGCATGCTTTTTGCGGACAGGGGGCTGCGGCCGGCCGCAGCCCCCTGTCCGCTTCGCTGAAGACATTTCCGCTCGGCAAAATGCGGGCGGGGTTGCTTTTGCTTCCGCTTATTCGTATCTTTGACTTCGTCTTAGATACTTCGCCTCAACAAAATCCAAACAAGTTTGGTTTTGTGTTCGGCTTATTCGTATCTTTGGCTGCGCCGAAGATACTGCGCCTCGGAAAAATGCAAGCAGGCTTGCTCTTTTCTCTCG
>USCH01000030.1 GCA_900553175.1 uncultured Alistipes sp.
TCACCGAAATCGCCGCCGTGCTGGCCTTCTCGGCCGCGCAGAACAACGACAAGGTGGGCTGCATCTTCTTCTCGGACCGCATCGAGAAGTTCATCCCGCCCAAGAAGGGCCGCAGCCACATCCTCGCGATCATCCGCGAGCTGGTGGATTTCCGGCCCGCATCGGCGGGTACGAAGCTCTCCGAGCCGCTGCGCATGCTGACCAACGTCGCCAAGAAACGCTGCACGACCTTCCTGCTGTCCGACTTCCTCGACCCGGCCGGCGACCGCGAGGCCATGGAGGATGCGCTCAAGATCGCGGGCAGCAAGCACGATCTGGTGGGCATCCGCGTCTGCGACCCGCGCGAGGCCGAGCTGCCCGACGTGGGTATCGTCGAGCTGCAGGATGCCGAGAGCGGCCGCAAGGTGTGGGTCGACACCTCCTCGCGCGCCGTGCGCGACCACTACGCCGAGGCGTGGCGCGCCCGCAGCGCTTCGATCGGGGAGCTGCTCCGCCACCACCGCATCGACACGGCGACGGTCTCGACCGACGGCGACTACGTGGCCGAACTCATCAAACTCTTCAGACAGCGATGAAACGAACTCTTGCCTTTGCCGGATGCCTCTTTGCGCTCTCCGCCGCCGCACAGCCGCCCGTGGTCACGGCCTACGCCGAGCCCGACAGCGTCTTCATCGGCGACAGGTTCGACTACGTGATCGAGGTCGAAAAGGACCTGGTGCAGGCGGTCGAATTCCCCGAATTCCGCCCCGATGCCGAAAACAGCGACTTCGAACTGGTCGAGAGCCTTCCGGTCGACACGCTGGCGCGCGACGGCCGGAAGCTGCGCCTGAGCAAACGCTACCGCATGGCCGCCTTCGGGGAGGGGCGGTTCAACCTGGGCCCCGCGCAGGTGCTCTATGCCGACAAGAACATCGTCGACACGCTTTCGAGCGCCGATTCGGTGCGCATCGAGGTGGCGACGTTCCTCATCGACTCCACTTCGCAGTCGATCTACGACCTCAAGCCCCAGCTCACGCTGCCGTTCCGGCTGGCCGAAGTGCGCGGCTATATCCTGTGGACGCTCTTCGGACTGCTGCTGCTGGGTGCGGCGCTGTGGGCCGCGATCGGCTTCCTGCGCCGCCGCGGCAAGCACATCGGCGACCTCTTCAGACCCGCGCCGCCCGTACCGCCCCATGTGGCGGCCATCCGGGCTCTGGAGGCGCTCCACCACCAGAAGCTGTGGCAGAACAACCGCCACAAGGCCTATTATTCGGGCCTCACGGAGATTTTGCGCACCTACATCGCCGCCCGCTGGGGGGTGGGGGCCATGGAGATGACCTCCGATGAAATCCTCGCGGCGCTCCGGCCCATAGAGCTGCCCGACAAGGCCCGCATGGACCTTGCGGCGGTGCTGCGCGACGCCGATCTGGCGAAGTTCGCCAAGGCCACCCCCGAGGCCGAGCAGAACGAGTCCGACTACCTGAAGGCCTACTACTTCGTCGAGGAGACCAAACCCGCGGCGGAGCAGGCCGGGGAGAATCCCGAAAACGACTGATGCCATGCGACGACTGCTTTACATCCTCTTTCTTTTCGCTGCGGCCGGTGCCGCGGCGCAGCAGATGCCCGAGCGGCAGCAGGTGCGCAAGGGCAACCGGGCCTACGACCGGGGCGACTACCAGAAGAGCATCGAACGCTACTCCCGGGCGCTGGAGCTGGCCCCCGGGTCGTTCGAGGCGGCCTACGACCTGGGCAACGCCCTCTACAAGGCCGAAATGTTCGACCGCGCCGAGCAGACGATGACCCGTGCGGTGGCCGATACGCTGCGTACGGCCGAAGAGCGCGCCGAGGCGTTCCACAACCTCGGCAACGCCCAGTTCAGGCAGCAGAAATACAAGGAGGCGCTCGAAAGCTACCGGCAGGCGCTGCGGCTCGACCCTTCGGACATGGAGACCAAGTACAACTACGCCTACACCAAGAAGCTGCTCGACGACAGGCAGCAGAACGGCGGAGGCGGCGATCAAAACCAAAACCAAGACCAAAACCAAGATCAGAACCAGAACCAGGAGCAGGACCGGCAGGACGGCGGCGATTCGCAGGACGACTCTCCGGACGAGCCGCAGCAGGAGCCCGGGGAGGAGCGCACCGAAGACCCCGGCGATCCCCGCGACGGCAGCGGGCAGCCCGCCCCTTCGGAGATCTCCGAGCAGGAGCAGCAGCAGATGCTCGACGCCATCCAGGCTCAGGAGGACCGCACGCAGGAGAAACTCAAGGAGCGTCAGGGCGTCGTGGTGCGCGGCGGGAAGAACTGGTAATCCGCTGTAAATTAAAAATGAAGAATGAAAAATTGATAATCAGCGGGCAAGCCGACAATGTCGTCATGGCGAAAAGTATGAACTTTTCGGTTCGTATCGTCTGCTTGTATAAGTATATAGCGGCGACGCACAACGAGTATATCCTCTCGAAACAGCTGCTGAAAAGCGGCACCAGCATCGGGGCGAATATCCGGGAGGCTATCGGCGGCCAGTCGCCGAATGATTTTACCGCCAAGATGCACATCGCACTTAAGGAGGCGTACGAAACCGAATATTGGTTGGAGCTTCTCGCCCGAACCGATTATTTGACAGACAACGAGTTCAACGACATATTCAAGGATTGCCGCGAATTGACAAAATTACTGGCAAGCATTGTTAAGACGATGAAAGAAAAGAATTGATTTTTAATTCTTGATTTTTCATTTTTAATTAGTTCTCGTCCATGACTTTCCACAATCCCCATTTGCTCTGGCTGCTGCTGCTTGCGACGCCGATGACCGGCTACTACGTCTGGCGGACGTTGCAGGGCGGCGCGGCCATCCGCATCCCGTCCGCCGAAGGGGTCGTGCGGGCGCCGAAAACCCTCCGCTACTACCTGCGGCATCTGCCCTTCGCCCTGCGTATGGCCGCCTTTGCGGCGCTGGTCGTGGCGCTGGCCCGTCCGCAGGAGGTCGAGGAGCTGCGGAACACCACCGCCGAAGGCATCGACATCGTGCTTTCGATCGACGTTTCGGGGTCGATGCTGGCGCGCGATTTCCGCCCCGACCGCATCACGGCGGCCAAGGAGGTGGCCGGCTCGTTCATCGCCGACCGCTACGGCGACCGCATCGGACTGGTGGTCTTTGCCGGCGAATCCTTTACGCAGAGCCCGCTGACCACCGACCAGAGTGCGTTGCAGACGCTTCTGGGGCGTATCCGCAGCGGTCTGATCGAAGACGGCACGGCCATCGGCAACGGTCTGGCCACAGCCATCAACCGCCTGCGCGAGAGCGGAGCCAAGTCGAAAGTCGTCATTCTGCTCACCGACGGCGTGAACAACCGCGGCGAGATCGCCCCGCTGATGGCGGCCGAGATCGCCCGTTCGCAGGGCATCCGGGTCTACACCGTGGGCGTCGGCACCCGGGGCAAGGCTCCCTATCCGGCCGTCGACATCTACGGCAATCCGACGGGCGATGTGGTGATGGCCGAAGTCGAGATCGACGAGCAGACCCTGCGGGCCATCGCCGAAAAGACGGGCGGCCGCTATTTCCGCGCCACCGACAAGGCCACGCTCAAGGCCATTTACGATGAAATCAACCAACTGGAAAAGAGCAAGGTGGAGGTGACCGAACGGGTCGCCTACCAGGAACTCTACCTGGTGTGGGTGCTGTGGGCGCTCGGGCTGCTGGCCGCCGAATTCCTGCTCCGGACGCTCGTTCTCAAACGCATTCCCTGACGATCATGTTCCGTTTCGCTCATCCCCAATATCTGTGGCTGCTTGCGGCTCTGCCCCTCATGGCCCTTCTTTTCGCATGGGCGGCGCGCCGTCGCCGCCGCCGTCTGGCCCGCTTCGGACGCCCGGAGATTCTGCATGAATTCATGCCCGAAGTCTCCGCGGGCCGCGTCGTGCTGAAATTCATCCTCTTTTCGCTCGCTTTCGCGCTGCTCGCGCTCGCGGCCGCCCGGCCGCAGTTCGGTTCGCGGCTCCGGGAGGAGAAATCGCAGGGAATCGAAATGATGCTCGTGGTCGATGTCTCCAACTCGATGCTCGCCGAGGATTTCGAGCCCAACCGTCTGGAGCGGACCAAATACGCCGTGGACCGGCTTTTCGACGGTTTGCAGCAGGATCGGGTGGGGCTCGTGGTCTTTGCCGGCGAGCCGAAGGTGCAGCTTCCCATCACGTCGGACTACCGCATGGCCAAGGCTTTTGCGCGCCGCATCGATCCCTCGCTCGTCCAGGTGCAGGGCACGGCCGTGGGAAAGGCGCTCGAACAGGCGCTGCTGGCTTTCCCGGGCAATGACGACGGGGCGCCGCACAGCCGGGTCGTGGTGCTCATCACCGACGGCGAGAACCACGAGGACGATGCGGTGGCCGTGGCCCGCCGGGCCGCCGAACAGGGCATCCGCATCTATACGATCGGCATCGGCACGCCCGAGGGGGCTCCGATCCGCATCGGCGGCGAATACATCCGCGACGAAAAGGGCGACATGGTGGTCTCGAAACTCAACGAGACGATGCTCGCCCGGATCGCCGAACTTACGGGCGGCGCCTACGTCAGAGCCACCCGGCAGTCGATCGGTCTGGAGGAGATCGTCGCCGGCATCAACGACATGGAGCGCAGCGAGCGGGAGGCCGTGCGTTTCGAGGAGTACGACGAACAGTACGGATGGCTGGTGGCCGCGGCGCTCGTGCTGCTGCTCATCGAGCTGCTGCTCCTCGACCGCCGCAATCCGCTGCTGGCGCGTTTCAATATTTTCCGGGAAAAGAGCGGCGACTGACGGCTACGGCTTCCGGCGGAAGCGGCCGGTGATATCCTCCATCGTGCCGTCCGCGGCGATTCGGTAGAGCCGCTGGTTGGTCGTGGGCGACGAGAGCGGCCCGAGGGCTTCGATCCAGGGCCCCAGCTTGATGTAGTCGAACGATCGTGCGCTCACCTCCGCGGGCAGCTCCTGCCGTCCCGAATACCATCCCACCCGCAATGCCGGCTTCGTGCGCTGCACCAGACCCGCCAGCCGCTGGATTTCGGCCGGCTGCGCGTCGCCGCCCATGAAGCAGACGCACGTGACCGAGTCTCCGTAGCGGTCGAGCAGCGCCCCGAGCGCCTCGTCGTCGAGCGCCTCGCCGCCCTCGGCCGTGAGGTGGGGGCTGTGGCAGCCGGGGCACCGGTTGGGGCACCCCGTGATGTTGACGGCCAGCGTGGTTTCGCCGGGAATCTCGGCGAAAACCACGTCGAAGTTATGGAACCGGAGCATGGCGCTTACTCGGCCTTGGCGTAGAAGCGCCGGGCGGCCTCTTTCTGCCGCGCCGCCGAGAAGTTCGACACGCGCTTCATGTAGCCGATCACGCGCGTGAGGTAGTCGAGGTCGTCGCCGTGGCACTCGGGGCACTCCTTCAGATAGCGCTTGTCGATGTGGCCGCACTTGTTGCAGACCGTGTTGGGAATGTTGAACGTGAAGTAGTTGCATCCCTCGGCCGCAGCCACGCGCAGCAGGTGGCGGTACTGCTCTTCGGAGAGATGATCCTCCAGATTCATGTGCAGCGCCGAGCCGCCCGTGAGGTGCTCGATGTAGCGTCGTCCGTGGAGGCGGAACTTGTCGATGATGTTCAGCGACTCGTCCTCCACGGCGTAGAAATAGGAGTTGTAGCAGTCGCGCGGCACGACATAGCCGTCCTCGCGGTCCCACTTGGCGTGCTTCACGCCGACGTTCTCGGCCGGGATCATCTCGCAGTTGAACATCAGCTCCCTGGTGCGGTATTTCTTGTTGTAGCGTTCGACGAGACCCAGCACGCCCTGCACGAAGTCGGCGTATGCGTCGTTGTCGTTGATGGCGATGCCCAGGAACTCGGCCGCCTCGACCAGACCGTTGACGCCGATGGTCAGATACTGGCGCGAGAGGTTGATGTAGCCGGCGTCGAACAGCGGCAGCATGCCTTTGGCCTGCAAGTTCCGGAGGTTTTCGTTGTAGGCCGTCTGGACCTTGTGCACCAGATCGACGATCTCCTCCAGGAAGGTGAGGTAGTGCATGTTGTTCTTCACTGCATACTGGATGCAGCGGTTGAGGTTGATCGTCAGGACGCTCTTCGAACCCGTCGAGACGCCTCCGGCGCCCAGCGTGTAGCTGAAGCCGTTGTCCTGGATTTCGTTCCTGAGGCGGCAGCACGACGAGAGCGAGTCGGCGTTGTCGCTGATGTAGGTGAAGAACGAGTGCCCCTCGGCGTACATCCTGGCCGTGAAGTCGCCCCATTCCCTGTCCTTGACGTCGCCGTTTTCGGTCAGCAGCGCCATCGTCTCGACGGGGAAGGTGAGCACCGTCTTGGTGCGCTCGCGGTTGAACCACGTCATGAAGCGCTTTTGCAGCCACGAGAGCGACTCCCAATGGGGTTTCGAACCGTCGGGGAAGACGAATTCGCCGAACAGCGACTCGAAGTAATAGCGGTCGTAGTAGGCGACGTTCCAGAACACGGCCTGGAAGTTGCGCGCGCCGGTGGGCTGGTTGATCGAGTAGACGATCTGCTCGAAGCAGTCGGTGATGATCTTGTCGATGGTGCGGCGCTTCTTCGAGAGGTCGACCACCTCGTCGGCGCGGAGGTAGTAGTCCTCGCCGTATTCCTGTGCGATGAAGTAATTCATGTACATGAGGAATTCGGGCGTGGCGCAGGCTCCCGACAGCATCGACGAGACGATGAATACCATGTTGACGAATCCGCCGCAGAACGACTTGAGGTTCGTGGGCCGCGTGGAGTTGCCGCCGATCGAGAGCGTGCCGCCGAGCAGCCACGGATACATCGTGATCGAGGCGCAGTAGTTGGCCATCGAGGTTTCGTCGTTCTTGTAGATGAAGTGGTTCTTCAGCAGGTGCAGGTACTTGTCCGCCAGCTCCCGGCCGTACATCTCCTTGATGCGGTCGGTCAGCAGACGCCGGTTCAGGCGGATGAAGTTCTGCTTCGGCAGCTCGCCGATCAGGGTGGCGATGTTCTTGTTCTCGACGTTGGCGTTGGCGTCGTACTTCGAACCCGTGGCGGGATTCGAGGCGTCGCAGTAGGAGGTCAGGAAGTCGAGCTTCTCGCGCACCTCGCGGTCCTCGGTGTGCCGCTGCCGGTAGAGGATGTAGCTTTTGGCCACGGCGAAGTAGCGTTCGGCCATCAGGGCCGTTTCGACCTGGTTCTGGATCTCTTCGACCGACATGCCGTCGGCGATGTGCACGCGGCTCAGCACGGCCGTCAGATCGTCGTCGGTGGCGTATCCGCCCACCGAAAGGAAAGCCTTGCTCACGGCCCGCTTGATCTTCTCCAGCGAGAAGGGTTCGCGTTTGCCGTCGCGCTTGATGATGTTGAGTTCCGAAATGCCCATATCTCTTCAGTTTTTTCGGTTTCGGCAAGGGGCGACGATGCGGCAGCTCTTTGCGGCAAAGAGTCGGCACCGGACGTCGGACATGCAGTCGTTTTCACTAAAATCGGCCCGGGCCTATTTCCCGAGGCGTGGAGCCGTGGCGGGCAAGGCAGGTCTTCTGACTCGTTCCGTCGTGCGCGCCTTCCCGCTCCCGAGGGGCAGTGGCCTGAAAGAGTGCGCCGAACGCAAAAGGAACTTACAGCTACGGGAATAGTCCCTGACTTTCACAGGAGTTCCCTTTTCATCCCGTGCCGGCAGCCGCCGGCGGGGAACCTTGCTCGGTAACAAATGTAGGAATTGTTTGCCGAACGGCTGTCCGGCGCGCCGTTTTTTAATGAACAAGTTATGAACAATGGTCCGGGAGCGGCTGCCGGGGCGGTTTCCGGGGGTTGTTCCGCGGGTCGGCCGCATGCGGGCTGTTCCGGGAGCTCCGGCTGCCCCGGGAATCCCCGGAGCCGGTCCGAATGTCCGTGGAGAGGGATTCCGTTCGGAAAAAAATCGTATCTTGCGGCAAAAATCCGTACCGGTGAACTCCTCGCTCTCCTTCACCCGCTTCCTCTCGCCTTCGGACGAGGGGTGGCCCGAAGCCCTCGCCCTCTACCTGCGTGCCTTTCCCGCCCGGGAGCGGCGCAGCGAAGCCGACCTGCGGACGGCTCTCGCCGATCCGGCCTTCCATGCCTGCGCCATCCGTCTGGACGGAGCCGCGGCCGGAATCCTTTTCTACTGGGAGTACGACGGCGGAAGCTATGTCGAATATCTGGCCGTGGAGCCGGAGTTCCGCGGCCGGCAGGTCGGGTCCGGGGCGCTCGGCGCCTTTTGCCGCGGCCGAAACGTCGTGCTGGAGATCGAACCGCCTGAGGAGCCGTCGCCGACCGTCCCGCCGACCTCCCCGTCTGCCACTCCGTCTGTCTCCTCGCCTGCCTCCCCGTCGGCCGACGCTTCGGCGGCCCGCGAGCTTCCGCAATCGCTCCGGCGGCTGCATTTCTACGAGCGGGCGGGGTTCGTCCGCAACCCCCAGCCCTATTTGCACCCCTCCTACGGCGATCCGGCGGAGCCGCATCCGCTGGTGCTCATGAGCCGGCCCGGGCCGCTCGGCGACGAGGCGCTGCGGCGTTTCGAGCGCTTCATCCGCGAACGCGTGCTCCGCTATTCGCGCCTCGAACAGCCCGTGGGGCCGCTGCTCACCGGCGGAGCGTAGCCGGGCCGGGAATCCCGATGCGGAAGCCCGGACCGCGGCGGAATCGACCGCTGCGGCCCGGGCTTCGGGTCTCCGGGCTCTTTCGTGCCGGAATCAGTGGGCTTCGAGCCAGTTGCGGCCGACGCCCGCTTCGGCGATGAGGCGCACCTTGAGCGATGCGGCCGCCTCCATCGCCTCGGTGACGATGCGCACGACCTGCTCCTGTTCGCTGCGGAGCATGTCGACGACCAGTTCGTCGTGGACTTGCAGGATCACGCGCGAGCGGATGCCCTCGGCGGCGAAGCGGCGGTGCACCTCGATCATGGCGATCTTCATGATGTCGGCCGCCGAGCCCTGGATCGGCGCATTGACCGCGTTGCGTTCGGCCAGTCCGCGCGCCACGGCGTTCTGCGAGGCGATGTCGTTGAGGTAGCGGCGGCGGCCGAAGATCGTCGAGACGTAGCCGTCGGTCTTGGCCTTTTCGACCACGCGCTCCATATACTCCTTCACCTTGGGATACGAGGCGAAGTAGCCGTCGATGATCTCCCGGGCCTCCTTGCGCGGAATTTCGAGCCGCTGGCTCAGTCCGAAGGCCGAAATGCCGTAGATGATGCCGAAGTTGGCCGTCTTGGCGCGGCGCCGCTCCTCGGGCGTCACCTCGCCGATGGGCTTGCCGAAGAGGCGGGCGGCCGTGGCGGCATGGATGTCTTCGCCGTGCTCGAAGGCCGCGATGAGCGATTCGTCGCCCGAAAGATGGGCCATCAGACGCAGTTCGACCTGGCTGTAGTCGGCCGAGAGCAGCAGATGGTCGTCGTCCGAGGGGATGAAGGCCTTGCGGATGCGGCGGCCCATCTCCTCGCGCACGGGGATGTTCTGGAGGTTGGGGTTGGCCGACGAGAGCCGCCCCGTGGCCGTTACGGCCTGGTTGAACGAGGTGTGGATGCGTCCCGTCGAGCGGTTGACCAGTTGCGGCAGCGCCTCGACGTAGGTCGACAGCAGTTTCTTGACGCCCCGGTATTCGAGGATCAGATCGACGATCCGGTGCTTGTGCGCGAATCCCTGAAGATACTCCTCGTCGGTGCAGAACTGCTTGGTGCGCGTCATCTTGGGCTTTTCGGCGATGCGCATCCTGCCGAAGAGCACCTCGCCCAGTTGCCGCGCGGAGTTGACGTTGAGCGACGCCTCGCCGGCTTCGGTGCGGATGGCGGCCTCCAGTTCGATCAGCCGGCGGTTCAGCTCGACGGCGTATTCGGCCAGCGCGGCCGTGTCGATTCGCACGCCCGCCTCCTCGATCTCGGCCAGCACGCCGATCATCGGCTCCTCGATTTCGGAATAGAGGTGCTGCAAGCCGATCTCCTCGACCATCGGCCAGAGCTTGTGCTTGAGTTGCAGGGTCACGTCGGCATCTTCGGCGGCATACTCCTTGACGCGCTCGACGTTCACCAGGTCCATCGTCAGCTGTTTGGCTCCCTTGCCGATGAGGGTCTCGATTTCGATGGGCCGGTAGTCGAGGTAGCGTTCCGCCAGCGCGTTCATGTTGTGGCGCGACTCGGGGTCGAGCAGGTAGTGGAGGATCATCGTGTCGTAGAGACGCCCCTTCACCTCGATGCCCGTGCGGCGCAGAACCATGAGGTCGAACTTGATGTTCTGGCCGATCTTGGCGATCCGCTCGTCCTCGAAAAGCGGTTTGACGACGGCGGCCAGCGCGGCCGTGTTCTCCTCGGTGAAGGGCACGTACCACGCCTCATGGGGAACGACGGAGAGCGAAAGACCCACGATGCGGTCGTTGAAGACGTCGAGCCCGGTGGTCTCGGTGTCGAAGCAGAATTCGGGGTGTCTTCGGATTTCGGCCACCACGCCGCGCAGCGCTTCGGGCGTTTCGACGAGCCTGTATTCGTGGGGAGTGTCGAGCGCCGTGCGGAAGGTCGGACCGGCTTCGGCGGCGGGCTGTTCGGCTTCGGCGGCTGCGGCCGGGGGCTCTGCTGCGGCCGGTGCCGTGAACAGATCGCCCTGACCGGCCAGCGCGGCCTTCCTGGCGGCTGCGGATTTGGCGCGGGCCATTTCGGCCAGCTGGCGCTGGGCCTCCTGCTTCGGCGCGTCGGAGAGCGGTTCGGCGGGCGCCAGATTGGACAGATCGTTCAGGAAAGCCTTGAAGTCCAGTTCGGCGAAGAGCGCCCGCAGCATGTCGATGTGCGGATCGCAGACGGTCAGCTCCTCGGGCCGGAATTCGATCGGCACGTCGAGGCAGATGGTCGTGAGCCGCTTGGCCAGCAGCAGTTTGTCGCCCCATGCGGCGATCTTTTCGCCCTGCTTGCCGGGGATGCGGTCCGCGTTTTCCAGAATGTTCTCCACCGTTCCCCACTCCCGCACCAGTTTGCAGGCGCTTTTCTCGCCGATGCCCGGCACGCCCGGAATGTTGTCCGAAGCGTCGCCCCACAGGGCCAGGATGTCGCGCACCAGCACGGGATCGTCGATGCCGTATTTGCTGCGGATGGCTTCGCGGTCGATGATCTCGATGCCGTCGGTGCCCCGCTGCCGGTAGATGCGGCAGTTGTCGCGCACCAGCTGCCCGTAATCCTTGTCGGGCGTCACCATGAAGACGTCGTAGCCCGCTTCGGCGCCCTTTTTCGAGAGGGTGCCGATCACGTCGTCGGCTTCGTAGCCTTCGACCTCGAGAATCGGGATGCACATGGCCTCGAGCACCTGCTTGACGTAGGGCACCGAGAGCAGGATGTCTTCGGGCGTGGCGCTGCGGTTGGCCTTGTAGTCGGCGTAGATGTCGCGGCGGAAGCTGCCGCCCTTGGGATCGAACGCCACGCCCAGCAGATCGGGGTGTTCGCGTTTCTGGATGTCGCGCAGGAATTTGACGAAGCCGAACACCACCGAGGTGTTCATGCCCGTGCGGCTGCGCATGGGACGTCCCAGAAAGGCGTAGTAATACTTGAAAAGCAACGCGTAGGCGTCGACCAGGAATAGTTTTTTCATATCGTGTGGAGTTGCGTCTTCCGAGGGTGTGCGCGATCGCCGCCCGGGGCGTGCGGTCTCTCCTGCGTTCAGCGGTTGTCTTCGGCGAACCACTCGGCGAACGAGGTGGCCGTTTCGTGCAGGCGCAGCGAGTGGAGCGCGACTCCTTCGGGCAGGCGGGCGCCGATGCGCCGCGCGAAGTCGTCGAGCATGTTTTCGCACGTGGGCTGGTAGTCCACTTCGGCCAGGTTGCGGCATTGGCTGCGGAGCGCTTCGCGCAGGGCTTCGTTGCGGGGGGTGGCGCGCACCACCAGCGCGTGGTCGAAGCGCCCGACGACCTCTTCGCCGACGATGCGTTTGAGCACGCCGAAATCCATCACCATGCCGCACTTGGGGTCGTCCTCCTTCAGCGAGGGGGTTCCCTTGACCGTGACGAACAGCCGGTAGGAGTGTCCGTGGATTTCGCGGCAGGGGCCGTCGTAGCCGTCGAGGGCATGCGCCGCTTCGAACGAGAATTCCTTGGTGAGTCTGATGGTTGCCATATGCGCAAAGATACCCATTAAAAACGAAAGTGCCGCATCCGGCCGGATTTTTTCCCGCGCAAAACGGAACAGGAGGCATGCGCGATCTACATTTTTGTGCTTGTTCTGCTCGGTTAAAATACTGTTTTCGAGCGCATTGATGTGTTTTTGGCTGCGAGTCGTTCCACCGGAAAAACCCTCTGCCTTGCCGGATTCCTCCCTTATATTTAATTTTACTTTCGGAAATCGAAAAACTACCGACACTCAAATTCCCTTTTATGAACATCCGACAACTTCTCCTTTGCGCTGCGGCATCGCTGATGCTGGGCGGCTGCACTTCCTCTCCGACGGAGGGGGCGCTCGACCGGGCGACCGAAAAGCGCATCGACACCCTCATCGCCGGGATGACGCTCGACGAAAAGATCGGCCAGCTCAACCAGGTCTCGACGGCCTGGTCGGCCGAAGCCATGGCCGACGACATCCGCAGCGGCCGGATGGGGTCGATTCTCAACGAGGTCAATCCCGCGACGGTCAACGCCATGCAGCGCATCGTCGTCGAGAAGAGCCGGTTCGACAAAAATCCCTCGAACATCCCCGGCAGCGCCGAGTACACCGAGGGCGACCAGATGCGCACGATCGCCGATCTGGAGATCGGCACCGAATATTATGTCGTTGCGGCCGCCGAACTGCTGGGCTACACCGTCAAGGAGCCGCTCGTCACGCTGGGCTGCGGCGGAACGACCGATCCGGCCGGGCATCCCGACGATTTCTGGATCGCCGACATCCCCGTCAAACAGGCCCGCAGCGCACGGCGCGGCATAAGCGGCGGCTTCCAGATGGACACCGATGCCGCGCTGCTGGGTCCGGGCGTGTCGTGGTGCTACAACTGGAGCCACAACTATCCCGAATACACGCCCCGGCTCGACGAGGCCGGCATGCTGTTCCTGCCCATGGTCTGGAACGCCGGCATCAACGAGGCGCAGATCCTGCGCTATGCCGAAGAGCATCCCCAGGCGCAGTATCTGCTGGCCTACAACGAACCCAACCTCACCGATCAGGCCAACATGACGCCCGCGCAGGCTGCGGCCGCATGGCCCGCGCTGAAGGCCGTGGCGCAGAAAGCCGGGCTGAAGCTCATCTCTCCGGCGCTCAACTACGGCACGCTGGCCGGGTACAGCGACCCCGAAAAGTGGATGGACGACTTCCTGGCGTGCGACGGCGTGAGCCTCGACGACATGGCGGGAATCGCCCTGCATTGCTACATGCCCAACGTGCCGGGCATGCGGGCCATGATCCGCAAGTTCGACAAATACCGCAAGCCGATCTTCATGACCGAATTCTGCCATGCCAACGGAACGATCACCAACGACGTGGCGACGCAGAAGAGCTTCATGTCCGAGGTGCTCAACTTCCTCGAGACCGACAGCGCCGTGGGCGGCTACTCGTGGTTCATGTGCCGGGCGTCGGGCTCGTGGGGCGCCATCAGCCTGCTCGGCAGCGACACCGCCCGTCCGGCTCTGACCGAGCTGGGCGAGATGTATGTCCATTTTTCGTCGTTCGACAAGAACTGCTGGTATCGTCCCGGCGAACCGATTCCCGCCGAACACTATTCGGCGCACAACTGCTCCGACGCCGCTCCGTCGGAGAGCTGGACTCCGCCTTTCCCCGTGCTCAACACGACCGACCGCTCGGGCGACCTGATGGTCGTGGGCAACAAGTCGGGCGCCTGGGTCGAATACCAGATCGAGGTGGATGCCGCGCGCACCTATGCGCTGGCCGTGCGCTACCAGGCCGAACTGATGAACGGTACGTTCGACCTTTCGATCGACGGCGGAACCCCCGTCGAGGCGGTCTTCGAAAAGACCGACTACTGGAAGACCAAATGGATCGACCTCGACCTTCCGGCCGGCCGCCACACGCTGCGTCTGGCCCACCGGAGCGGCCGGGCCGACTTCAACTATCTCTACCTCGACTGACTGTCCCGTCCCGTCCCGACCTGACCTAACCTAACCCGACCCAACCGACCATGAACCGTTTGAGAAAACTCCTGCTGACCCTCGGCGCCGCGCTTCTCTGCTGCGGCGTGCGGGGGTCCGAGCATTCGCCCGAGCTCGCCGAGGCGCTCGCCGGGCTGGATGCCGCGATCGAAAGCCGGGCCAACTACGAGACCATCAAACTCGCCCACATCCGGCAGCTGGAACAGATGTATTCGTCGAACAACGCTTCGGCCGAGCAGCGTTACCAGATCGGCCTCTCGCTCTACGAGGAGTATGCGGGCTACCAGTTCGACAAGGCGCAGAGCTATCTGCAGCAGAACCTCGAGCTGGCGGAACGCATGGGCGACGGGGAGAAGACCGCCGAAACGCTCATCGTCATGGGGCACCTCTATGCGGCGGCCGGGTTTTACCTCGAGGCGCAGGACATTCTCGACAACCGGATCGACGAGCGGACCCTTTCGCAGGAGCTGCGGCTGCGTTATTTCCTGGCGCAGCAGAAGCTCAACAACGAGCTGATCAACTTCTCGAAGCTCGAATCCACGGTCGTGCAGGCTGTCGGCAAGGCGCGCCTCTACACCGACCGGCTGCTGGCCGAACTGCCGCCCGAATCGTTCGACTACCGGACCCTTTACATCGTCAACGCGCTCTCGCAGTGGAAGCTCGACCAGGCGGAACAGATGTGCCGCAAGACGTTGGACGACACGGCCGATTCGCCGCGCCAGTTCGCGCTGGCCGCCTACCTCGAAGCCGTGCTGTGCAGCATGCAGGGCCGCAACGACGAAATGGCCTACTGGTATGCGCGGTCGGCCACGGCCGACATCCAGGCCAGCGTGCGCGACAATGCGTCGATCTACTGCCTGTCGACCTACCTTTTCGGTCAGCACGACATCCGCCGGGCGCTGCGCTACGTGCGCATTTCGATGGAGGATGCGTCGTTCTACAACGCCAAGCTGCGCCAATGGCAGATCGCCTCCTACATGACCACCATCGAGCAGGCGGCGCAGGAGATCGAAGACCGCCGCATCCGGCAGATGCATCTCTTCTCGCTCGTGATTCTGGTGCTGGCGGGAAGTCTGCTGCTGGCCCTGATCTATCTGGCCAAACTCTACCGGACGACCCACCGCGACAAGCAGATGCTCAGCCGGCAGCACGAGCAGCTCTCCGACTTCAACCGGCAGCTTTCGGAGTTCAACCGCGCCATCGTCGAGGCGAACCACGTCAAGGAGGAGTACATCGGCCTCTTCCTGACGATCTGTTCGAGCTACATCGACAAACTCTCCGACATGCAGCGCACCACCCGCCGCCGGCTGTCGCGCGGCGAGGTCCGGCAGCTCGAGCAGGAGCTTACGGGGACCAACATCGCCGACGAAGAGCTGAAATCCTTTTACGAGACCTTCGACAACGCCTTCCTGCATCTCTATCCCTCGTTCGTCGAGGATTTCAACAACCTGCTGCTCGACGACGAACGGATCGTGCCGCGCGACGAACGGCTCAACACCGAGCTGCGCATCTTCGCGCTGATCCGCCTGGGCATCACCGACTCGTCGAAGATTGCCTCGATGCTCCACTACTCGGTCAATACGATCTACAACTACCGGGCGAAGGTCAAGAACAAGGCCAAATGCCAGCGCGAGAACTTCGAGGAGGCCGTCAAGCATATCGGATCGTTCACCCTGTGATCCGCCGGGCGGCCGGGCGAAAGGGGCTGCCGTCTATGGAAATCGCCCTCGCCGGAATAATTCCGACGAGGGCGATTCGTCTTTTCGGGAGGCAGGAAGCTACTTCACCTCCAGTTTGTAGGGGCAGTACATGACCGTTCCCCGGCGGTCGATCGCTTCGCGGATGCGGGCGTAGTCCTGCATCATCGTTCCCTCTGCGGAGCTTCCGAACGCCGCGCGCACGTTCGCATTCAGCGAGGCGATCACGGCGGCGAGGCCCGTCGGTTCGTCGATCATCTCGACCACGCGGTAGTCGTCGCCCAGTCCGGCCTTGTCGACCGCCAGCGCGATGGCCGTCTTGAGGCCTCCGCAGGTGTCGACCAGACCGATGCCCAAAGCGTCCTCGCCCGACCATACGCGGCCGCCGGCGATGTCGAGCACCCGGTCGATGTCCAGATTGCGGCCTGCGGCGACATGCTGCGTGAAGGTGTCGTAGACCTTGTCCACGCTGCGCATGATCGTCGCCCGCTCGGCGGGCGTGAGCGACGAGGAGCGGCCCATGCCGGCCGAAGCGTTGCTCTTCACGCTGTCGAGCGTGATGCCCAGCTTGTTCTTCAGCGCGGCCGTCGGGTCGATGAACATGCCGAAGACGCCGATCGAACCGGTGAGCGTGAGCCGGTCGGAGACGATGGCGTCGGCCGGACAGGAGATGTAGTATCCGCCGCTGGCGGCGTAGGAGCCCATCGACACGATGACGGGCTTTTCGGCCCGGAGCAGCTCCATCTCGCGCCAGATCACATCCGAAGCCAGCGCGCTGCCGCCCGGAGAGTTGACCCGCAGCACGACGGCTTCGATCTGCTCGTCGGTGCGGACGTCGGCCAGCGTGCGGGCCAGCGTGTTGCCGTAGATTTTGTCGCCGGAGCCTTCGCCGTCGACGATCTCGCCGTCGGCGTAGACCACGGCCACCTGCGGCGCAGAGAGGTTTTTCAGGTCGGCGCCGACCTGGGCGGCATATTCGCCCAGCGTCACGAACGTGTATTCGCCCTCCTCATCGGCCTGGGCTCCCAGCTCGGCGAAAACCTCCTTCATCTGGTCCTCGTAGAGGAGCCCGTCGACGAATCCGTGTTCCAGCGCCTCCTCGGGCAGCGTCACGGCCAGACGGTCGGTCAGCTCTTCGAGTTTCGCGGGGTCGATGCCGCGCGCCTGGGCCACGGTCGAGGCGATGGTGCCCCACATCGAATCGACCAGCTCCTGCATCTGGAGGCGGTTGGCGTCGGACATCCGGTCGAGGATGTAGGGCTCGACGGCGCTTTTGTATTTGCAGGCCGTGGGGCGGAACACTTCGGCCTTGAGGTCGAGCTTGTCGAGCAGCCCCTTGTAGAACATCAGATCGAACGAAAGTCCCGACCAGTCCATGCCGCCTTCGGGCTGCATGTAGATCTTGTCGGCCGCCGAGGCCAGGTAGTAGCCGCCCTGGGAGTAGGTTTCGTTGTAGGCTACGACGAACTTGCCGCTCTCGCGGAACGAGACGACGGCTTCGCGCAGCTCCTCCAGCAGAGCCGTGCCGTCCACGCCGTAGCCGCCGTTCGTGCGCAGGTAGATGCCGTCGATGCGGTCGTCGTCGCGGGCGGCGTCGATGGCCCGCAGCGCCTCCATGAGCGAGAGGCGGGGGGTGGTTTCGAGCGTCATGAGGTCGATCCCGCCCAGCGGATCGGTCGAGGGGGCGTCGGTGATCTCCTCCGAGAAGTCGATCATGAGGATCGAGCCTTTTTCGATGACCGTGCTTCCGCCCATCGAACCGGCGATGCCCAGCAGGATGAAGATCCACAGGAACATCACGAGGAGCGATCCCGCCACGAAGGCGAGCACTCCCGCAAGAAAAGTTTTGACGAAATTCATATCCTTGTTTTTTGGGGTTTGTGTCGTTTCGGGCGTCCGGCCTTTCCGCACGGGGCGGCGACCGGACGCGTTCGGAGCAAAGATACGCATATTTGACGAAAAACAAATAAAATTTATCGTTTTTCGATAAAAATTCCCCGATCCCGGACGAATTGTGAAAATAAACGCTACCTTTAGGAACCCAAAACCGACGAAAAATGGCAGACGACTATCTGGGCAGAAAGATGGAAGAGTATCGTGCGCGGCCCGCAGCGGCCCGGCATTCGCCGCGGTCCGGGGCCGGACTCGGAGGACTGCTGCTCAAAAACCGCAGCCACCGCTCCTACGACGCGGGGTTCATCGTGCGGGCGGACCAGCTGCGCAGCATCGTCGCGGTCAACACCCGCATCGCCTCGGCCTGCAACCGCCAGGCACTGCGCTTCCGGCCCGTGCTGGCCGACGAAGCCGCCGCGATCGTGCCGCACATTCGGCTGGGCGGGGCGCTGCCCGGTCTCTCCCTGCCTCCCGAGGGCCAGGCGCCCAATGCCTTCATCGTCGTCTGCGCCACCGTGGAGGAGGACCGCTATGTGGACATCGACCTGGGCATCTCGGTGCAGAGCATGCTGCTCCGGGCCGTCGAAATGGGGCTGAACGGCATCTGCATCGCTTCGTTCGACCGCGAGGCCGTCCGGCAGGCGCTCGGCCTCGAACTGGAGCCGCTGCTCGTGGTGGCCGTCGGACGGGGCGCGGAGCGCATCCGGCTGGTCGAAATCCCCGCCGGGGCCGATCATGACTACTACCGCACGCCGGACGGCACGCACTGCGTGCCCAAGGTCCGGCTGGACGACCTGCTGCTTTAGGCCGGGTGTGCGCGCCGGGGCCGGCCCGATCGCGTCTGGAGGGCCTTCCGGAGCGGATTCGAAAATTTTTTCGCCCTCGTCGGTCGAATTCGGCCGATGAGGGCTTATATTTGCACCGTCGACGGCTTCCCGTTTTTCGGGAAATCACTTTCGGGGCCGTCCGTCCGGGCGGCCGAGCCTTCGCAGCGGCGAATCACCCTTTTTCAAATCCATACTCCATGATGACCAACGAGGACCCTCAGGGCGTCGGTGTGCCGCGTCGTCGGCGCGTGCGCCAGCGCAACCGGCTGCTTGCAGCCCGCTACTACTATTGGACCGAACTCTGCCGGCGGCGCGAAGACGACGTGCGCCGGATTCTGTGCGACTGCGAATTCTTCATCGAGGAGCGCACGGTGAGCAATGCGCTCCTCTTGGAGAACGACTTTCTGGGGGCGCTCATCCGCCAGCATCCCACGCGCCGGGAGCTGCGCCGGCTTTGGCCCGGCTTCGACTGGCGGTAGCCCTCCGCGCCGTCGCGGGAAACGACGGCTTTCGTCCACTCAAATTCCTTTACGACCATGACCGAACTATCCTGGCTGAGCGATCTGCTCGCCTATGCGCTGCCGGGCGGTTTTCTGGGTGCCGCGGCCTCGTGGGCCGTCGGCCGCCGCAAGCGCAACAACGATTTTCTGGCCGAGATGCAGCGGTCGATCGACCTGCTGAGCGAAAAGTACAATCAGGTTCTGCAAGAGAATGTGGCCCTGCGCCGGGAGAAGGCCGACTGGCAGGTGTTGCAGCAGGAGCTGGTCGTCAAGGTCGACAAGCTGACCCGGGAGATCGAAAATCTGCGACGCAAAATCAAACTCAAAAACGAAATCTATGAAAAAAGAACTTTTTCTCCGCAGCATGCGGGGGCTCTGTCTGCTGTCGCTGGCGGCGGCGGGCGTGTCGTGCGCGGCGACGCACAGCCGGACGCAGCGCATGCAGCGGCGTGTCGAAACGATGGAGCGGGAGCGGCTGGAGCTCGGCCGCCGGAGCGACCGCAGAGAGACGGCGCAGCGCAGCGGGAGCCGGACGGCGGCCGAGCATGAGGTGCGCCTCGTGACGACGGGTCCGGTCGCAGGCGGCTGTGCCGAGGTGGTCGTGCCGCTGCGCCGGCTCGACAGTCTGCCCGACGGCGCCCGTTTTGCGGCCCGGGAGGGCCGGACGACGGTCGAGGCCCTGCGCCGGGGCGATGAACTGGTCGTCACGGCACGCAGCGACAGCGCGATGCGCCGTACCGTGCGCTATGAGTACCGGAGCCGTGCGCAGCGGGATTCGTGCGACAGCTCGCAGCAGCGGCAGGCGGAGCGGACCGACAGCGCCGGCCGTGCCGAACGCTCCCTGTCGGCCGGCTGCGAGGAACGATTCGCCGGCGAACGGCAGCGGCCCGCCCGCAGGGGACGGTGGTTCGCGGCGGGGCTGTGCGTCGGGATGCTGCTGGTTTGGGCGCTGCGCCGCGGCGGACTTCGGCGCCGCCTGACCGGGGCGCTGGCCGGATTCTTCCGGGGCGGATGATCCGGTCCGGATGCGGGAAAGGGGGACGATCGCCCGATGGCGGTCGTTCCCCTTTCATACGTGCAGGCCCTGTAAGCCGGGTTCTGTTCCCGGGACGAGTCCCGGGCCTCTGTCATTTATCTACGACGGCGGTCTCCCGCCGCCTCCAGCAACCTACCCCCCGGCATCGGGCGAGCAACCCTCGTTTGCCGGTATACACGGTCTTGCAACCCGCGGGACGTACTGCCGGGCGACATCGCTGCCCCCGCGGTGGGCTCTTACCCCGCCTTTTCACCCTTGCTTGCCGTTGCGGGTCTGAAACTCCGACGGAAAGCGGTCGTTCTCTGTTACGTTACCATACCCTCACGGGTATCAAGTCGTTAGCTTGCGCGGTGCTCTGTGTTGCCCGGACTTTCCTCTCCCGGTTTCAACCGGCAGCGACAGAGCGGGCCTGCCCTGCAAAGATACGACGAAGTCGGGCGCAAAAAAAGAAATTCTCCGTTTTTTTGCCGGGCGGAGTCTCTTGAGGCTGCGAAAGAGCGAGGCGGAGGCCGTCGCTTGCGGATCGCCGGCCCGCTGCGGTGGAATTAAGATCCGCAAAGGTGGGATCGCAGAACGGATTCTCCCAAATTGAAGTAACATAGTTCGAAATCAATGTTGATTTTCAGAAACATTTTGTCGAAATTTGTTGTGGAATTCTATCGAGTGCTGTTCAATGTGAAAATTATTTCCTATTTTTGCCTTGTCGCATAAGCGGCAGACATATTGATAGAAAGTGTTTTCGCACTGTCCTGAATGGAAAATGTGGCAATTTTCTACTGAATCGGGGACAACGAACAGCACTCAT
>USCH01000031.1 GCA_900553175.1 uncultured Alistipes sp.
GAAGAGGAAGAGGAAGAGGAAGAGGAAGAGGAAGAGGAAGAGGAAGAGGAAGAGGAAGAGGAAGAGGAAGAGGAAGAGGAAGAAGCCGTGCGCCGCATGCGGTTGCAGCTGGCTGCGCAGGTGGCCCGCATGATCCGCAGCGGCATGAAGCTGCTGGGCATCGACATATCCGAACGGATATAGGAGACGGACACGATTGCGAACGCCCCCGCGGAAATTCCGCGGGGGCGTTCGCAATGATATGAATAAAAAGAGCGTCTATTTGCCGCCAAGGTTGATGAACGGCAAAGCCCCGCCGCCCGAATAGGTGGGCAGCTTGCCGTCCCACTTGTCGATGGCATCCTGCTGCACGAGCAGTGCACTGAGCGACTGAGCCACCACGCGATTGTAGTAGGCTTCGCCATCGCCTTTGATGCGCAGAGCCTGCGCCTCTCCCTGCGCCCGGGCGATTTCGATTTTGGCATTGGCTTCGGCCTCCTTGACCTTGTTTTCGGCTTTCAGCGCATTCTGCACCGCTTCGTTCTTGGCGTTGATCGCCTCGGCCAGCGACTGGGGCGGCGTGATCTGCGAGGTGAACTCCTCGACGATGAATCCCTCGGACGAGAGACTTACCTCAAGACGCTTGCGCACCTCCGATTCGAACTCGCCGCGATGCGACATGAGATAGTCGGAGGTATACTGGTTGGCGCAGGTGCGATAGGCTTCGTAGATGCAGGTGCGGATGTAGCCGTCCTCGATTTCGGAAAGTGTCTTGCGGTACTTGGTGAAAACGGTCGTGGCTTTGTCGGGATCGAGCCGGTAGGCGATCGTGGGATCCATAGTGAACTCCGAGGCATCCTTGGCGTTAACCCGGAAAGGTTCGTAGGTCTTGCGCTGGACGTAAATCGGGTATTCGAATATCTTCTGGGTAATAGGATTGAACCACACCCATCCCTTGCAGGTGCCCAGCACGCCGCCGTACTGGCTGGCATCGGACGACCACTTCTTGAAGCGAATGCCCACCGAACCGCTGTCGATAGTCGTGCAGCTCGAATAGGCGATCGCAAACAGGAGCACAGGCACAGCGGCGAAAGCCCAGTAGCGGGCCCGGATCGCAGGAAAGTTGAACGAAAAATTTTTGCGTTCCATGATTCGGACGTTTTGGAGGATGAACGATAAGTTTGCTGTCTCGCAAATATAGGCAATTTCCCGACATGCCGAAGCGAAAACCGCAGAAGTTTATTAACTTTGTGCAGCAACCGCACAGAAACAACACCGCCGACATGCAAGACGTCGAAATCATCCAGATAAACATTTCGGGCGAGGACAAGCCCGGCATGACCTCGTCGCTGACCGAGATACTCGCCCGCTACGACGCATTCATCCTGGACATCGGCCAGGCCAACATCCACCGTTCGCTGACGCTCGGCATCCTCATCAAGACGACTCCCGAAAAATCGGGATGCATCATGAAAGAGCTGTTGTTCAAGGCTTCGGAACTGGGCGTGATGATCCGTTTCACCCCCATTTCGGAGAGCGAATACGAGGAATGGGTGGGCCGTCAGGGCAAAAACCGCTACATCATCACCCTGCTGGGCCGCACCGTGACGGCCCGCCACATCGCCGAAGTGACGCGCGAGGTGGCCCGCCACGGGCTCAACATCGACGCCATCAAACGGCTGACGGGACGCATGCCGCTCCGCGAGGAGAACCGCGCGGCCAAGTCGTGCATCGAGCTCTCGGTGCGCGGATCGCTCACCGACGAGGAGCGCAGCGCCATGCAGGCCGGATTCATGAATCTGTCGGACACGGGGCTGGACGTATCGTTCCAGAAGGACGACATCTACCGCCGCAGCCGCCGCCTGATCTGTTTCGACATGGATTCGACGCTCATCGAAACCGAGGTGATCGACGAACTGGCCGACCGCGCGGGCGTGGGCGACCAGGTGCGCGCCATCACGGAGAGCGCCATGCGGGGCGAAATCGACTTCCGCGAAAGTTTCACGCGGCGCGTGGCCCTTCTGAAGGGGCTCGACGTGGGCGTCATGGACGAAATAGCCCGCAGCCTGCCCATCACCGAAGGGCTGGAGCGCATGATGACCATTCTCAAGCGCGTGGGATACAAGACCGCCATCCTCTCGGGCGGATTCACCTACTTCGGCAACTACCTGCGCCAGCTTTACGGGTTCGACTACGTATATGCCAACGAGCTGGAGATCGAAAACGGCCGTCTGACGGGCCGCTACGTGGGCGAGGTGGTCGACGGACGGCGCAAAGCCGAACTGCTGCGGCTGCTGTGCCAGTTCGAGGGGATCAACATCGCCCAGTCGGTGGCCGTGGGCGACGGCGCCAACGACCTGCCGATGCTCAACCTGGCGGGGCTGGGCATCGCATTCCACGCCAAACCCAAAGTGAAGGCCACGGCACGGCAGTCGATCTCGACGATCGGGCTCGACGGCATTCTCTACTTCCTGGGCCTCAAGGATTCACGTATCGAAGCCTGAAAAAAAAAATGACGCTGCGCCGGTCGTTGCGGAATGCGCTGGCCACTCTGGCCGTGCTGTCGGCGGGATGCCACGACTCCCGGTTCGGGGAGCCCGCAGGCGGCGGGGAGCCGCAGCCGCTCACGACGACGATCGCCTACGTGTGCCGCACGTTCACGGGCGAGCCGACGCTCGTAACGGGCGACCTGCGGGTCGAGGGGCGCGTGACGACTTCGGACCGGGCCGAGAATTTCTACCGCACGTTCTGCATCGAGGAGGAGGGCGCCGCGATCGAGGTGATGGCGGGGCTGGACCATCTGCACAACGACTTTCCCGAAGGGACGCTCGTGCGGCTCTCGCTCAAGGGGTTTGCGCTGGGACGCTACCGCGGGGTGCTGCAACTGGGCCGCATGCCCGCGGCCGGAAGCGGATTCGCCACCGATTTCATCGGCTCGTCGCGCGCGGCGCTCGACCGGGCGGCGGAGAGAATCGAAACGCCACCCGTTCCGGCGGAGCCCGCCATACGGCGGATCGACGAATTGACGGCCGTCATGTGCGGCACGCTGGTGCGCATCGACGGACTGCATTACGCACCCGAGGAGGCGGAGCCGGAGCCGGGGACTTCATGGGCGGGATACCGCCGCTTCGAGGACGACCGCGGTGCGGAAATATACACCTACGTCCGCGCCTATGCCCGTTTTGCCGAGGAGGAGGTGCCCGCCGGGCGGTGTTCGCTGCGGGGCATTCTGCAATACGACGAACGAAGCGGGGGACGCTACATCATCAAGCTGCGCGATGAGGAGGACTGCATGCGGTAAGGAGGGGCTGCGGAGGGTTTTCGCAGCAGGATTGCGGGCGGTCGTCGCGGCGATTCCGGCGCTGACGGGCGCCGGATGCGACCGTTCGTCGGAGGCCTCGTTCGACGAGGTGCCCGCCCGGGTGGTCTCGATCGCCCACCTCAAATCGCTGTGCGAAGGCGAAGTGCGCACGATCACCGAACAGATCGCCGTATGCGGTGCGGTGACGGGCAACGACCGCTACGGCGAATTTCCGCGCGAAGTGGTGATTCAGGATGCGAGCGGCGGAATCACCGTGGCGGCCGACTACCCCGCCCTGCGGAATCCCTATCCGCTCGGGCGCGAACTGACCGTCTACTGCAACGGGCTGACGCTCTACGACCGCGGAGGCACCATCCGGCTGGGCAAACTGCCGCCCGACGACGCCACGGGCTGGGATGCCGAGACGCGCCGCTGCATTCCGGAGGAGGAGCTCGCGCGCCATCTGCGGCTGACCGGACGCGAAGCGTGCCGGCCGGAGCCCCGGGCCATCGGCATCGGCGACCTCGGACCGGCTCTCGCGGACGTGTACGTGCGTATCGACGGGGTGCGCTTCGCGCAGGGCGGACTCTGGTGCGACACCGATCCTGCAACGGGCCGGACCGTCACAACGGAGCATGCGCTGACCGACGCGCAGGGGCATCCCCTGCCCCTGGCAGTGCGGACGTCCGGCACCGTCTTCTATGCCAGCGAGCCGCTTCCCGAAGGCTGCGGCTCGCTATGCGGCATTCCCGACTGGTTCGGCGGAGCCTGCACGCTCCGGATCACGGCCTTCGAAACGGCTTTCGTCACGGCAGCTGCAACGTCTCCCACAGCATATCCTTGAGCCGGGCGACGTTGAGCCCCGAAACCGACGAAATGAAGATCGAGGGGATGCCCTCGGGCAGGTGCGCACGCATCTGGCCGATGAGCTCGTCGTCGAGCATGTCGCACTTGGTGACGGCCAGCAGACGCCGCTTGTCCAGCAGTTCGGGGTTGTACTGCGTCAGCTCGCCCAGCAGCACCTCGTAGTCGCGCCGCACATCGCCGCTGTCGGCGGGAATCATGAACAGCAGCACAGAATTACGCTCGATGTGGCGCAGGAAACGGGTGCCCAGTCCGCGCCCCTCGTGCGCCCCCTCGATGATGCCCGGGATGTCGGCCATGACGAAAGAACGGCCGTCGCGCACCTCGACGATGCCCAGATTGGGTTCGAGCGTGGTGAACGCATAGTCGGCGATCTTGGGCCGCGCAGCCGAAACGACCGACAGCAGGGTCGATTTGCCGGCATTGGGGAAGCCCACCAGACCGACATCGGCCAGCACCTTGAGCTCCAGGACGAAAGCCCCCTCGTCGCCCTCCTCGCCGGGCTGGGCGTAGCGCGGCGTCTGGTTGGTGGCGCTCCTGAAGTGCCAGTTGCCCAGCCCTCCGCGGCCGCCCCGGAGCAGCACGAGCCGCTCGCCGTCTTCGGTCACCTCGCCCACGGTTTCGAACTCCTGGGTGCCGTCCTCCCGCTCCACGAGCCGTTTGGCGACCGTGCCCAGCGGCACGGGAATCACGATGTCGGAGGCATCCTTGCCCGACGAGCGGGCGCCCGAACCGTTCTGCCCGTCTTCGGCGAACTGGTGGCGCTGGTATTTGAGGTGGATGAGCGTCCAATACTGGCGGTCGCCCCGCAGGACGATGCTGCCGCCCTTGCCGCCGTCGCCGCCGTCGGGGCCGCCGAAAGCCACGAACTTCTCGCGGCGGAAGTGGGCCGAGCCGGCGCCGCCGTGGCCCGAGCGGGCGAAAATCTTCACGTAGTCGACGAAATTGGAACCTGCCATGATGCGCTTGTTTTGAGCGCAAAGATAATGCTTTTTTCCGATTTGCGGGCCGGACGGCCCCGAAGTGCGGAGTTTGCGGCGAAAAACGGAGAGACGGCCCGGCAGATGCGCCCGCCGCTCAAAAACGGCACGAAAGCGTCAGCGAGAAGGTGCGCGGCCAGGCATAGGTGTAACGCGTGTCGTGGGGCCGGAAGTAGAGGCCGTCGCCCGCCGTGACGCGCCTTACGCGCGAGGATTCGTAGCCGTCGACGGCCATGCGGCGCGCACCGGTCAGGTTGTGCACCGCCAGCGTCGCCGCCAGACGCGCACGCCCCAGATCGAACGATTTGAACAATGCGGCATCGCCCGTAAAGGCGTCGGGCAGACGCTGCTGGGTCATGAAGTCGGCGAAAGCCTCGGCCGTGGTGCCCGCCTGACGAAGGATGCGCCCCGTGCGGCGCACCAGCGACGGCTCGACCCAGCGCAAACCCGCATACCCGGCCGAAAGACGCACGCCCCACCCTTTCGGGCCGAAATAGGAGAGCCCGGCCGTGGCCGTGAGCTGCGGCGCCCCGCCCGTCATGCAGCCGCCGACGAAACTTTCGGCCCGTGTGTCGACGGCCGTGTTGTCGGCATCGGAGAGCAGCGTGACCTCGGGGTTGCGGATGTAGCGGTAGCGTCCGGCCGAAGCGGCGGCCGAAAGCCGCCAGCGCGGGGAGAGCCGCACCGAGACGGCCGCCTCCGCGCCCAGCATGCGGTCGGCGATCCGCGTGACGGCTGCATCGCAATAGAGCCCCGACAGATCGTCGAAGCAGCGCAGCGACTGCACGCCGTCGTACTGCGCCGTAAGGAATCCCGCCGCCTGGAACTCGACGACGGGCGTCGCGAAGCGCCAGCCGAGCTCCGCACCGAAGAAGCGGACGGCATGCGGATCGTCGATCGTGCGGTTGTTGTAGAGAGGCTGGACGAAAAGCGCTTCGGCATCGGGTGCCCCGGCTCCCGCCGCAGCCTCAAGATGGAGGTGGCTGCGCGCAGAGAAGGCCCACCCCATCGAGAGCTTGGCCGCGCCGACCGGAAAGCGCAGCGTGCGCGAACGTCCGAAGGAGCGGTCGCCCGCGAACAGCTCCTTCTCCATGTGTCCGCGCCGGAACAGCCGCACATCGCCCGCCTCGGCGGCGACAGAGAGCTGGAAACGGTCGCAGCGGAAGTCGGCGCGCAGGCTTATGCGCGCCTCGTGCTCGATCATCGAATAGTCGTAACCGAAACGGTCGCCTTCGGCGATGCGGCGGCCGGGGCGGCGCAGGTCATTCTGCAACAGATTGCCGAACGTATCGTCGTCGACCAGCCACTGGTCGATGTCGTCGAGCCAGGAGGCGCCCAACAGGTCGCGCATGCGTTTGAAGCTGCGCACGACGCGGCGGCTCCACGAAAGGGCGCAGCCGACCGTCGTCCGTTCGCCCAGATGCGTTTCGCCGCCGGCGGCAAGACGCAGGTCGCAGAGCCTCTCGGCCCGGTCCTCGAGGGCATAGACGGCCCGGCCGCCCGCCGAGCGGTTCATCGCGATGAGGTAATCCCAGTCGATCTGCGTGTAGCGCGCATCGTTCGTCCGCCAGGCTTCGCCGGTCTCCCGGTCGCCGGCAAACGACGGCATATAGCGATAATGGTCGGGCAGAGGCGTGCGGGCATCGTACCATCCCAAGGCGCTGTAGCGCCGCAATCCCGCCTCGACGCCCAGCGTCGCGAAGAGCGAGGAGGCCGGCGAGACGGCTCCCCGCCAGCCGACGACGGTCTGCGGCAGCCATTCGCGACGGACGCGCGCGTTGCGGACCTTGCCGTCCTGAAAGCCCCAGGCGGGATTGTAGAGCCGGTCGCCCGTCAGACAGAACGCCTCCTCGGTGGCTGCGAGCCGCATGCCCCGCACCGAAAGCGGGAGGATGGTCACGAGCGACAGCCGCTGACTCCCGCCCCAGCGGCGCGAGAGGCGGAACGCTGCGGTCGCCGCATCGGTGAACACCCCGCCGACATACAGATCGCGCCCCGTCCGCAGATCGGCGGCGGCAGCGCAGCTCCAGCCGCCCCGCCACTCGTCCGAAGCGGCGAAACGGGCGCCGACCAGATAGTTGCGGCCCGAGAAATGCACCGAAGCCCGGCGGGGCCGCAACGGGAGGGCGTCGGCGAAGGAGAATTCGCGCAGACCGCCCACGCCTCCCGCGACGCCCACGACGCCCGCACCGCCGGAGGAGAACCCCGCTCCCGGCCGGGAGCGTTCGTCGGCCCCCAGCAGGCGCAGCGCCCGGAAGCTGCGGTAGGAGACCTCCACGCCGTCGAGCGAGGCCGTCTCGCTGCGCCAGGAGCGGCCGCGGCGGCACAGAGCGACCGGAGGCAGCGAAAAAGCCGTGCAGGCACCGTAAAGATCATCGGCCGCGAACTGGGCCCGGTAGAACAGCGAGGAGTCGACCCGCAGCACCGGTTCGGGTGCCTCGTAAGCGTCGTAGGGACGCCACTCTTCGCGGAAAGTCTGTGCGGCGGCACCGGTCGCAAGGAGGCAAAGCAGCAGGCCGCAGAGACTTTTCAGCATACTTCGGGGACTTTTTGTACTACAAATATAGCAAGAATCCCCTTACGAACAAGAAAAAACGGGACCTGCCCCAGGCAAGTCCCGCCGCACGAAACAGACGCGATCCGTCTACAGGTTCTTCAGCGTCTCGGTGAGCAGCGCCCAGAATTTGGGAACGGTGGCGATTTCGAGCCGCTCGTCGGGCGAATGGACACCCCGCAGCGTCGGGCCGAAGGAGACCATCTCCAGATCGGGGTATTTTTCGAGGAACAGGCCGCACTCGAGCCCGGCATGGATGGCCCGCACCTTGGGCTCCGTGCCGAAAAGGCGGCGGTAGGCGTCGGCCGCGACCTCCAGCAAACGGGACTGCGGATCGGGCGTCCAGCCCGGATAGCCGTCGGTGTGGGCCACGTCGGCACCCGCCAGCGCGAAGACCGACTCGACCATCTGCATGACGTAGGTTTTGGCGCTCTCGACCGAGGAGCGCTGCGACGAAGTGACCACGATGCGGTCGTCGCCCTCGAACTTCACCGAGGCCAGATTGGTCGAGGTCTCGACCAGCCCCGGAACGGCGGACGACATGGCCACCACGCCGTTGGGCACGCCGACGAGCGAGTAGACCAGCCCCAGCTGCGTGCGGGCGTCGAGCACCCCTTCGACCTGGGGCATTTCGTTGAGCGTGATCCTGAAATTCGGTTCGCGCAGCCTGAATTCGGCGGCCAGATCGGCGGCGAAAAGATCGAAACGCCGGCGGAACTCCTCGGCGTAACGGGCCGGAATGCCGAAGATGGCATAGGCTTCGCGCGGAATGGCATTGCGCAGGTTGCCTCCCGAGAAATAGCTCAGACGCAGCTCGAACGACTGCATGCCGTCCCACAGCAGGCGCGCCACGGTCTTGTTGGAGTTGACGCGGCCCTTGTCGATGTCGTCGCCCGAATGGCCGCCCAGAAGATCGGAGACGTCGACCCGGAAGAAGACGTGGTTCTTCGGCGCGGGCTCCATCGCATAGCGGAACGTGGCGATGGTGTCGATGCCGCCGGCGCAGCCGATGAAGAGTTCGCCCTCGTCCTCGGAGTCGAGGTTCAGCAGGTATTTGCCGTGCAGCATGTCGTCGCCCAGCTCGAAAGCCCCCGTGAGGCCTGTCTCCTCATCGACCGTGAAGAGCGCCTCCAAAGGGCCGTGCTCAAGCGCGGGGTCGATCATCGCAGCCAGTGCGGCGGCCATGCCGATGCCGCAGTCGGCACCCAGCGTGGTGCCCTCGGCCTTCACCCACCCGCCGTCGATGCGCGTGCGGATCGGGTCGCGGTCGAAATCGAACTCCACGTCGGAGTTCTTCTCGCAGACCATGTCCATGTGCGCCTGGAGCACGACGGCGGGACGCTCCTCGTAACCCGGCGCGGCGGGCTTGCGCATCACGACATTGCCGACGGCGTCCCTGCGGTATTCGATGCCGTGTCTTTGGGCGAAGTCGATCAGAAATTCGATGATCCGCCCCTCCTTCTTCGAGGGGCGCGGCACGCGCGTGATGGCGTCGAACTGTTCCCACACCAGGCGGGGTTCCAGATTTGCGATTTCGGACATAGGCTGTTCTTTTGAAAGGCACGCAGGGACCGTCGTCCGGAAAAAACGCGGGACCGGAGATGCGTGCGCGCTTGGGTTTTGACAAAAATAGGGATTTTTCGTAACTTTGGCAACAAATGGAGAAGATTATGGATTTCAGAATCGGACACGGATACGACGTGCACGCCCTCTCCGAGGGGCTGCCGCTGGTGCTGGGCGGCGTGAAGATTCCCCACTCGCACGGATTCGTGGCCCACTCGGACGGCGACGTGGCCATCCACGCCCTCTGCGACGCCCTGCTGGGGGCGGCGGCGCTGGGCGACATCGGGCTCCACTTTCCCGACACGTCGGAGCGCTGGGCGGGAGCCGACTCGCGGGACCTGCTGCGTCTGGTGACGGACATGGTGCGCGAAAAGGGATACGAAATCGGAAACGTCGACTGCACGATCCGCATGCAGCGGCCCCGCCTGAGGCCCTACATCGACGCCATGCGCGCCGCGATAGCCGATGCAATGGGTGTAGACGATGACCGGGTGTCGGTCAAAGCTACGACCACAGAGCATCTCGGCTTCGAAGGACGCGGGGAGGGCGTGTCGGTCTCCGCGGTGGCGCTGATCTACCGGACCGCGTAGAAACGGCGGCACCCGCACGCGCATCGCTCCGTCCGATTGCAAATACCGCGCCGGACAAGCGAACGGCACCCGCAGCGATGCATCGCTGCGGGTGTCGTTTTGCGGATGCGGTCCGGCCGGAGCGGAAACGTCAGTAGAGCTGCGAGATGGTGCCGGTGTACTGGACGGGGCTGTACCAGGGATTGGTGATGGTGAGGTTGGCGCCGCCCGTGCGGGTGAAAATCTCGAAGGTGAAGGTATAGGTGCCGGCCGAGAAGAGCGACGTGGAGAAGGTGACCATCCACCCCTCGTTGGTCTGCTCGGTGGTGTAGCCCTGCAAATCGGAGACGGTGTAGTTGATGACCGTCACGTAATAGGGAGGCACATAGCCCTTGATGTAGGGGATGCAGATGTCGGCCGTGCCGTCCCAGATGCCGATGTTGAACGACGGATTGACGATCTGACGCACGGGGCCCGCAGGCTGGCGCTGCATGGACTGGGGATTGAACTGGAAATTGCGCGAGAGGACGAGCGAATCCATCGACCTGGTGAAGCTGGCGAGCCGTTCGGAACGGCGCTTTTCGCGCACTTCGCGCCGCTCCTGCTGGGGCGTGAGCACCTTTTTCTGACCGATGACGGTCACCGCTGCGGCGCCCAGCATGAGGCCGGCGACGAGCAACAGAACTGTTTTTTTCATGGCACGTAAGGTTTTGGTTACGGCCGTGAAATGCAAATACGGTGCCCGATTCAAAGGCCCATCTCCCGCAGGAAGCGCCCGGTATGGCTGCGCGGACAGAGGGCGACCTCCCGAGGCGTGCCCGCAACGAGGATCTCGCCGCCGCCGGAGCCGCCCTCGGGCCCCAGGTCGATCACGTGGTCGGCGACCTTGACCACATCGAGGTTATGCTCGATGACGACGACCGTGTTGCCGCGGTCGACGAGTTTGTTCAGCACCTCCAGCAGCAGCCGGATGTCCTCGAAGTGGAGCCCGGTGGTGGGTTCGTCGAGGATGTAGAGCGTGCGGCCCGTGTCGCGCTTGGAGAGCTCGGCGGCGAGCTTGATGCGCTGGCTCTCGCCGCCCGAGAGGGTCGTGCAGGGCTGTCCGAGCGTGAGGTAGCCCAGGCCGACCTCCTGGATGGCCCGAAGCTTCTGGTAGATGGCGGGAATCGCTTCGAAGAACTCCACGGCCATGTTGACCGTCATGCAGAGCACGTCGTCGATCGACTTGCCCTTGTATTTGACTTCGAGCGTCTCGCGGTTGTAGCGGTGTCCGCCGCAGGCCTTGCAGGTGACGTAGACGTCGGGCAGGAAGTTCATCTCGATGGTCTGCACGCCCGCGCCGCGGCACTCCTCGCAGCGGCCGCCCTTGACGTTGAACGAGAAACGGCCCGCCTTGAAGCCCCGGATCTGCGCGTCGGGCGTCATTTCGAACAGACGGCGGATGTCGGCGAAGACGTTGGAATAGGTCGCCGGATTGGAGCGCGGCGTGCGGCCGATGGGCGACTGGTCGACGACCACCAGCTTGTCGATATGCTCGATGCCCTCGATGGAGTCGTATTCGAGCGGCCGGTCGAGCGAACGGTAAAGCGCCCGGGAGAGTGCGGGCCGCAGGGTCTCGCTCACGAGCGTCGACTTGCCCGAACCGCTGACGCCCGTCACGCAGATGAGTTTGCCCAGCGGGAACTCGGCGTCGACGCCCCGCAGGTTGTTGCCGCGGGCGCCGCGGATGACGATGCTCTGTCCGCTGCCGGGGCGGAGCGCTGCGGGAATCTCGATGCGGCGGCGCCCCGTCAGGTAGTCGGCCGTGATCGAACCCGAAGCCAGAATGTCGTCGAACGTGCCCGCCGCGACGATCTGTCCGCCGCGACGTCCGGCGCGGGGCCCCACGTCGACGATGAAGTCGGCGGCGCGCATCATCTCCTCGTCGTGCTCGACGACGATGACCGAATTGCCCGCGTCGCGCAGCTCCTCCAGACTGCGGATCAGGCGCCGGTTGTCGCGCTGGTGCAGGCCGATCGAGGGTTCGTCGAGGATGTAGAGCACGTTGACCAGCTTCGAGCCGATCTGGGTGGCCAGGCGGATGCGCTGGCTCTCGCCACCCGAGAGCGAACGCGACGAACGCGCAAGCGACAGGTAGCCCAGCCCCACGTCGAGCAGGAAGCGCACCCGCTCGCGAATCTCCTTGACCACGTCGCGGGCGATGCGCCGCTCCTTGTCGGACATCCGCTCCTCGACATGAGCCATCCACTCGGCAAACTCCTCGATCGAGAGAGCCGAGACATCGGCGATCGACCGGCCGCCGATGCGGAACTGCAACGCTTCGGGCCTGAGCCGCGTGCCGCCGCAGACCGAGCAGGGCCGGTAGACCAGGAACTGTTCGCGCCACTTGCGGCCCCGGGCGGACTCCTCCTCCTCGGCATCGCCGATGTATTCGGCCACCCCCTCCCACTGGCGGAACTGGCGGCCGCCCGAGGCGCCGAACTCCGAGAGATCGATGGCCAGCGGTTCGGAATCGCCGTAGAGAACGGCATGGAGCGCCGCCTCGGAGAGGGTCGACACGGGATCGTCGAGCGTGAAGTCGTAGCGGCGGCCCAGCAGGGCGAGCAGGGCGAAAAGCAGGTTGTTGCGGAACTTGCCGAGCGGCTCGACGGCCCCTTCGCGCAGCGAAAGGCCCGGATCGGGAATGATCTTCGAGAGGTCGAAGACGGCCTCCTCGCCCAGCCCGTTGCAATGGGGGCAGGCCCCCTTGGGCGAGTTGAACGAGAAGGTGTGGGGCGCAGGGTCCTCGAACGCCACGCCCGTCGAGGGGCACATCAGGTGGCGCGAATAGAAACGCTGCTCGCCGGTGCCGTAGTCGTAGAGCGCCATGGTGCCCTTGCCCTGGCGCATCGCCTCGCGCAGCGAGGTCATCACCCGGTCGCGCGCGTCGCCGCTGACCGTCAGGCGGTCGACGACCAGGTCGATCGTATGGATCTTGTAGCGGTCGAGGCGCATGCCCGCCGAGATTTCGCGGATCTCGCCGTCGACGCGGGCGTAGATGTATCCCTTTTTGGCCAGCGACTCGAAGAGTTCGCGGTAATGGCCCTTGCGGCCCTTGACCACGGGGGCCAGCAGGGCGATCCGGCGGCCCGGGAATCCCCGGAGGATCAGATCGGCGATCTCATCGTCGGAGTAGTGGACCATCTCCTCGCCCGTGACGGGCGAATAGGCCCGCGAGGCCCGGGCGTACAGGAGGCGCAGGAAGTCGTTGATCTCGGTGACGGTGCCCACCGTCGAACGGGGATTCCTGTTGGTGGTCTTCTGCTCGATGGCCACCACGGGGCTCAGTCCCGTGATCTTGTCGACATCGGGCCGCTCCATCGTCCCGACGAACTGGCGCGCGTAGGTCGAAAGCGTCTCCATGTAGCGTCGCTGCCCTTCGGCATAGATCGTGTCGAAGGCCAGCGACGACTTGCCCGAGCCGCTCAGGCCCGTGATGACCACCAGACGGCGGCGGGGAATGGTCAGGTCGACGTTCTTGAGGTTGTGGACCCGGGCGCCGAATATCTCGATCTTTTCTTCTTTCATGGTGCAACGCATCGGCACCGGAGTCCGAATGCCGATGCCGAAGATGCAAAGATAGTACATTTTTCCGAAACGGCGGAGCGGACTCGTCGGCAGGGAAGATCCGCAACGCCGCGCGCTGCCGCGGGTCCCGACCCGCGTCCCGGACGCGGTCCCCGCAGCCGGGAGCGCGAATATCGGTTATCGCGCCGCCCGCTTCCGCTCCCCGGACCGGCCGGGCCTCCGCAGGCCGCTGTCCGGGAACGAACTTCGCCTCCCGGAGCCGAAAAAGTTGCAAGGCCGCGAAATAAAGCGTACTTTTGCACTTCAAAGACCGCCAGCATGCTCAAAGCAGGACGCACCCAGACCCTGACCGTAGCCCGAGTGTCGGACTTCGGCCTCTACCTCGAAGACGAGGAGCACAACGAAGTGCTGCTCCCCAACCGTTATACGTCGCTCGCCGACCGGGTGGGCGACCGCAAGGAGGTGTTCGTCTACCACGACTCGGAGAACCGCCCGGTGGCCACGACCGAGACGCCGCTGCTGCGCGTCGGCGAGGCGGGCTTCCTGAAGGTGGTCGACAAAACCGTGCACGGCGCCTTCCTCGACTGGGGGCTGCACGGCAAGGACCTGTTCCTGCCCAACCGCAACCAGCAGGGAGGCATTCTGGCCGGGCACAGCTACATCGTCTACCTCTACGAGGACAGCCTGACGGGCCGCTGCGTGGCGACCAACAAGCTCAAGAGCTTCATCGGCAACGAATGCATCACGGTGCGTCCGCACGAGGAGGTCGACATTCTGGTGGCTTCGCCGAGCGAGATCGGATTCCGCGTGATCGTCAACAACCGCCATTGGGGCATGATCTACCGCAACGAGCTGTTCCGCCGGGTGGAGGTCGGCGACCGCCTGCGGGGCTGGGTGCGCCGCATCACCGAGGACAACCGCATCGACATCAGCCTGCAACGCGGCGGGCTGGCTCAGGTGAAGGATTCGGCCGAAAAACTCATGGAGCTGCTCCGCGCCGCCGGCGGCGAACTGCCGCTCTGCGACGCCAGCGATCCGGCCGACGTGGCGCGGCTGACCGAAATGAGCAAAAAGGCGTTCAAGCGTGCGGCGGGAATGCTGCTCAAGCGCGGAGCGGTCGAGATGGACGGGAAAAGCATCAAAATCCGGAAATAATGGCTGTCATACACACCGCCGAGCGGGTCTCGCGCGACGTATCCGACAATTTCGTGTTCCAGCGCTCGCTGCTGGCCTACCATGCGGCGGCCGAGCGCATCGGAGGCGAGGTGCTGGAGATCGGCACCGGATCGGGCTACGGCGTCGAGGTCGCGGCGCCCCGGACCGCCCGGTTCGTGACCATAGACAAGCACGACCCGGGCATCGACTTCGGACGATTCCCGAATGTCGTGTTCCGGCGGGCGAGCGTCCCTCCCCTGCCTTTCGCCGATGCATCGTTCGACTGGGTGATTTCGTTCCAGGTGATCGAGCACATCCGCCGCGACGAGGCTTTCGTCGGCGAGGTGCACCGGGTGCTGCGCCCGGGCGGACGGTTCATCGTCACCACGCCCAACGCCCCGATGTCGCTCACGCGCAACCCGTGGCACGTGCGCGAATACACGGCCGAAGCGCTCGCGGCGCTGCTCGGCGGCCGCTTCGCATCGGTCGAACGATACGGCGTATCGGGCAACGGCCGGGTCATGGATTACTACGCGCGCAACCGGCAGGGCGTGGCGCGCATCACGCGCTTCGATCCGCTCGACCTGCAGCACCGTCTGCCCCGCTGGATGCTCCGCCTGCCCTACGACGTGCTCAACCGGCTGAACCGCCGCAGGCTCCTCGACGAAGCAGCCGACCTGACCGCCTCGATCCGCATGGACGACTACCGGATCGGGCCCGTCGCGGAGGATTGTTTCGATCTGTTCTACATCGCCCGGAAATAAGCCGGACCGGGCCGGCAGAGACGGCGGAGACGACGAAGACGACGAAGACGACAAAGACGACAAAGACGGCGGAAATGACGGAGAGGGCGGGCAGCTCCCTTCGTTCCGCCCCGGCCCCGGATTTTCCGGAAACCCAACTGCATGACCCATGCGCCTGCTCTCCATACCCATCCTCTCCGACATGGAGAATCTGTATCATGAGGTTTCGGACGCGTTCCGCAAGCCCTCCGCTCCGCCGCACGGCATGCGCACCATGTTCTACGTCGTCAAGAACATCGCCGCATGCGGCGGTCTGGAGACGCGCCTGGCGGGTTACGCCGATGCATTGGCCGCAAACGGATACCGCGTGATCTTCGTCGCCGAAAGCAACCGGAACCGAGCCATCCGGAGCAGGCACCTCTGCCTGCATCTGAACTTCCACGCACGCAACTTCCAGCGATCGCTCGACCGGCTGATCGTCCGATACAGGGCCGACGTGGTGGAGTTTCAGATCAAGAACCGGCGCTCGGTGCACCGGCTCCGGATCGAGCCTCTGAAGAAACGATGCCGCATCGGCTGCGTCGTGCACGGCGAAATCGCCGGTCTGGACGCATCGAGCCTGCGGGAGATGGACTACAGAATCGTAATTTCGGACCGGCTGCTCTCGATCGACTACGACAGCCTCGGCCCCCATACGATCCTGCCCAACGCCATCGACGCCGGGCAACCGGTATGGAGCTACTGCGGGCAGCGCAAGGCTCTGATCGTAAGCCGGCTTCAGAAAGACAAATTCGAGCAACTGTGCGCAGCCATCGAATGCTGCCTCGAACGCGGCATCCCTTTCGAAATCGCGGGCTTCCCGAAAAACGGCTCCACGGTCAGAAGGCTCAAACGCCGGTACGCGCTGTGCGCCGACGCATTCGTCCCCGGAACCGTCGACACGAGGGAGTTTCTGAAAAAGAACGCGGACCGGTACCTCTTCGTGGCGGGCGTCGGGCAGGTGCTCCTCGAAGCCGGAGCCGCCGGATACCCCTGCCTGCTCGCATCGGACAAGGGCGCCGCGCACTCCACATTCCTGACCCGGCACAACATCGGAAGGAACTACGGCAGGAATCTGACGCTGGCGCATCCGACGGAGCGGCACGCCCGAGTGCGGGTGGCCGACATAGAACTCCGCAAAATAAAGGATTACGACATTTCGGAATCCATCCGGGAGGATTACGCGTTCGCAAAACGTTTCGACGAATATCTCCGCAGCATCCATCCCCGGCCGCCCCGGTGAGCAGGACTGCGAATCGCACCGGCCGCGGAAAGCCGCCGGAAAGGGCTCCGCGGCAGAGCGCCCGATACGGAACCGGGGCCGCACTCCCGGACGTCAGAGTTTCCGGTTGTTCGCCCGCTTGATGTCCATCAGCGAAACATGTTCGTTGCGGTAACGTGCATTCGGGTTCTTCTCGGTGCCGTCGGGGAAAGAGCCGTCCTCCGATTTGCGGAACCGGATGGCCCGCTGCGGGCAGTTCTGGATGCACGCGAAGCAGAACTCGCAGTCGCCCTGCATCTTCACCCCTTGCGAAGAGAGCTCGTAGTTGCCGCGCGGGCAGACCGAGACGCAGGCGCCGCAGCCGATGCAGGCGTCGGTCACCGTGAAACACCGCTCGCTCTTCATCAGGAACCCCACCTCGGGGTCGAGGCCGCTCATGGCCAGGAACCCCCGGTGCATCTGCCGCTCCTCCTCCGTCACGGGCTCGTGCCACCGTCTCCGTTCGGCGAGGTCGGCGGCGATCTTGTGCAGGTTCTCCGGGATGTGCTTGTCAATCCTGATCTGCTCGTTCATGTCGAAGTTGGGTAGCCAGTTATCCACCATGATAAGGGTGGCGATGTAGTCGAACGCATGACCCGCCCGGCGGGATATGTCGTCCCAAATCTCCACGGCATCGCACTTCCGTGCACCGTAGGTCAGCACGGCGAACTTGTAGGCGGCCTTCAATTCCGCTTTGCGGATGAACTGCCTGACCATATAGGGCGGCATGTGCCCGTAGATGGGATACACGATGCCGATCTCGTCGGCCTCGAACGCGTATCGCCCCTGCGCGACCATCTGCGGAATGCTCAACAGCTCCGCATCCGCTCCGGCCAGCTGGCGGGCGACGTAGAGGCAGTTGCCCGTTCCGGTGAAATAGAAGAGGATGCGTTTGCTTCTCTTCTCCCCGCAGGAGGTCAGCGGCAGCAGTCCGGAAGAGGCGACCGCTGCGCCTACGACGGCAGTTCCCATGCGTTTCAGCGCATCCCGGCGTGTGATTTTACGGTCCGTATTCATGGTTTATTTCCCGTTCGTTTCGTCGCGATCCGGCCCATTCGTCCGACGGCCGCCCGAAAGAGCGATCCGCACGATGCCGATCTTCGCGTCCGTCTGCAAAATTACGCACATGTCCGGTGCGGGACGTTACCCAAATTACGGCGAAAAATATGATTTTTACGGATTTCCGCGCAACGGTCGCAGAACCGGCGGCACCCGGACCGCGGCCGTCGGGGCTTCATTCGCGTGCGGAGCCGCGCCGCAGCAGCGGAATCCGTTTCGCCAGATGCCCGGCGGCGAGCACGCCCGCGGCCACTCCCGCCCGGTAGTGTCCCATGCCGACCGGCGAGCCGGCACCCTCGACGCCCAGCAGGAGGATGCCCGTGACGGCCACGAACACGAATACGGCGGACAACATCGCCGTAACGCGGCTCTTGCGCCCCATGCCGGAGCGTGCGAGGCTGCGGTACCAGCCCCGATGCGTCCGGACATGGAGGATCGAAGCGATGAGAAACAGCAGGCTCGCCGCCGCATGGGACACCGCCCAGGCGTGCCACACTCCGTGGTCGGCTCCGTGCCCGGCGACGTGCAGTCCGATTCCGGAACAGAAGCACGGAACGAACGTCGCGATCATGATCCAGTCGATGACGAAAATCCTCTTCATAAGCTCTCGTTTTACGGGAAATCCGCCGCAAAGTTCGTCATCGGGGCCGGATGCCGGCGATAACGAATGTTAAGAAATCGACCTTTCCGATCGGCCGACGGCATAACCGAGCGCACGAAGCTGTACCGAGGCGGGAAATGGACGAACGGGACTCAACGTCTGCTGCGGATGCGGGAGAGCGAAACGGGCGTGATGCCGAGGTAGGAGGCGATGTAGTGCTGCGCAACGCGGCGCACGATGTCGGGATGCTCCGCCAGCAGCTCCTCGTAGCGCTGCCGGGGCGTGTTCCTGATGCGCGAAAGGAAGAGCAGCTGATAGGCCCGGAAGCGTTCGACGAGTTTCTCCTCATAGGCCAGCCTCAACGCCGGCACGCGGTCGACAAGCGCCCGGAACTCGTCCCGTCCGATGACCGACAGCTCCGCAGGTTCGAGGCTCTCCAGCGAAAAAAGGCTCGGCCGCCGGGTGTGCAGGCTGTCGAACGAAGCGACGAAATCGCCCTCGAAGAAGAACTGGAACGTAATCTCTTTCCCGTCGTCGCAGAAAAACAGCCGCAGGCAGCCCTTGCGGATCAGATAGAGCCTGTCGGCCACTCTGCCCTCCTCCAGCAGCACCGTCTTGGGCGGCACGGAGAGCCGTTCGGCCGCAGCCCAGATCCGTTCCGCGAGGTCGCGCGCGCCGGCTGTGTCGGCCGGATCGGTCGAAAAACCGGGGATCGGGATCATTTGCGGCAATCGGTCGGAATCCGGGGCACCCGGTCGGCCGACATGCTCATCCATATTCTCTTTCATGGAAGCAAAAATAACCATAAATACGAAATTTCAATCGACCGCCGCCGTAAAATCGCAGGGAAAGAGGAGCCGGGCCGAAGCGATAAATACCCTTTCATAATACGGACTTGCCCTCATTGAAAAAGAATAATTTTCAACATATCATAAATTATGTACAGCCAGACGGATCATATGTTATTTTAGCGGTATATTTTTACATGAAAAATGATACAGTATACACCGAGACTGTAGTATCTAAGATAGAGACATGCGAACGTCGGCTTGACGTTATCGGATTAATCGACGTTTGCAATGCAATTACATTTCATTTATAGATCGATCTCTTTAATGAACTAAATGCGAAATTATAATTTATGGAATCTCCCTATAAGAAT
>USCH01000032.1 GCA_900553175.1 uncultured Alistipes sp.
TCGAATACCGTGACCATGCTGCAATATTGCATCATGCTGGTGGTGGCCGCAACAGCTTTCGCAAGTAATTTCAGCAAGAAAAACAGCATGAGGTTCGGATTGCAGGCCGTAGCGGTCGTTTTCCTTGTCGCGTTCTGCTACATGGGATACATGCGCCAGTCGGCCGAAACGATCTTTGCCGTATTCCCGCTGCTGGCCGTGGGCATCACCCCGATCCTCGGCAAATTCGTCGACACGAAAGGCAAGGCCGCCTCGATGCTGATGGTCGGCTCGATCCTGCTGATCGCCTGCCACCTGACGTTCGCGTTCATCCTCCCGATGTTCAAGGGCAGCGGCGTGGGCGGAGTATTCGTCGCCTATATTACCATTCTGGTACTGGGTGCGTCGTTCTCGCTGGTTCCCGCATCGCTGTGGCCCTCGGTCCCCAAACTGGTGGACAACAAGGTGATCGGTTCGGCCTATGCGCTCATTTTCTGGATTCAGAACATCGGTCTGTGCCTCGTGCCGCTGCTCATCGGCAAGGTGCTCGACGCGACGGGCGGATACACGGTGCCGATGATGATCTTCTCGTCGTTCGGCATCCTGGCCTTCATCTTCAGCTTCTACCTCAAGATCGAAGACCGCCGGAAAGGGTACGGACTGGAACTGCCCAATATCAAGAAGTAGCCCAAGCTGCACAAGCCGAATAAATGAAGACGAGCCGGACACCCGAAAGGGGTGCCCGGCTTTTTTCGGGGCGGAGGCTTCGGCCCGCACGACCTGCGGCCGAATATTCAGTCTGCGGCTTACCTCATCCTCTCATAAAGCTCCAGAATGCGGGCGCACATCTCCTCCCACGAGAAGCGTTTGCGCTCCTCGGCGCAGTTTTCGCGGAAACGCTCCAGCACGCCGGGCCGCACGATGCACCGGATGGCATCGGCCACTCCGTCGGCGGTGGGCGGACAGACATACCCCACCCTCCCGTCGGGCACGATCTCGGGAAGTCCGCCCACGTCGGTGACGATCATCGGCGTCGAGAAACGGTAGGCGATCTGCGTCACGCCGCTCTGCGTGGCGGTCCTGTAGGGCAGCACCACGAAATCGGCCGCCGAAAAGCAATACTTCACCTCGTCGTCGGGAATGAAGCGATCGCGGAGAATCACCTCGTCGCCCAGACCGTTCTCGGCGATCCGCCGCAGATAGGGTTCGGGAGAGGTGTAGAACTCTCCCGCCACGAGCAGCTTGCGGCCCGCCGCAGCGCCGGCCCGATGCAGCGCCGCCCAGGCGTCGAGCAGCAGATCGAGGCCCTTGTAGTCGCGGATCAGCCCGAAAAAGAGCGTGTAACGCACGGACGGATCGAGCCCCATGCGGGCGCAAGCCTCGGCGCGGTCCACGGGAGCGCCGAAATTCTCGAAAAGCGGATGGGGCGAAAAGAGCGCCGGAGCCGAAGTGTAGGCCGACAGTTCGCGGTGCACCTGCTCGGACATGTAGACGAAGCCGTCGACCGAACGCAGGAAATAGCGGTTGAACGGTTTGTCGATGAAGTGGTGTTCGTGCGGCTCCACGTTGTCGATCTGGCAGAGCACCCGCGTATGGCCGTTGCGGCGGGCCAGACGGGCGATGGTGCCGAACGCGGGCGCCATGAAAGGGGTCCAGTATTTCAGCAGCACGAAATCGGGCCGTTCGCGCCGAAGCCGCCGCCCCACGCGCCACCAATTGAGCGGATTCATCGTGTCGACGCACCGTTCGATCCGCAGGTCGGCGGGCGGCGGCGCGGAGGTCGTCTGGCTCCTGCCGGGAAAGAGCAGCGCGGGATACTGCCGCGTGAAGGTATAAATGTCCGCATCGTGCCCGCAGGCCCGGAACGTGCGGGCCATGGTCTCCATGATCGCGGCCAGACCGCCCCGGTAGGGATGCGCCGGGCCCAGAATCGTGATTTTCATGTCCCAAAGTTAGGAAAAAAACGTATCTTTGCGAAAAGCAACGAAAAACGACACCGCAATGGCTTCGAAAACGAGTTACAGCTACCGGGTGGAGCCCCAGGAGGTGGATTTCACGCTCCGGGCCACGATCGCCGCACTGGGTTCGGCGATCCTCAACACGGCCGGAATCGACGCCCACGACAAAGGATTCGGCGTGGACGCGCTCCATGCCGGCAACCGTTCGTGGGTGCTCTCGCGCATCGCATTCGAATTCGACAGCCGGCCCGAACAGTACGCCGACTACACCGTGACCACCTGGATCAGCGACTACGGCCGGGCGCTCTCGACGCGGAACTTCACGCTGGCCGACGCCGCGGGCCGCACGTTCGCACGCGCCGTGTCGCAATGGGCGATGATCGACCTCACGACCCGCTCGGCCGTCGATCTGTCGGGCGTGGGACGCGAGCACGACGCCGCCGTGCTGCCCGAGCCTCCGGAGATGGAGCGGCCCCGGAAGATCCGCCGGGTCTCCCCCACCCGGACCATCGTGCACCCGGTCGTGTACAGCGACATCGATTTCAACCGCCACGTCAACACGATGCGCTACATCGAGATGATGATCGACATGCTGCCCTTCGAATGCCACGAACGGGAGGCGCCCGTCCGCATGGACATCCACTTCATGCGCGAATGCCGCTACGGCCAGACGCTCACGATCGGCTGCGAGATGCAGGAACATGCGGCGCTCTTCGAAATCGGCGCCGAAGCGGACTCTCCGGCCGTCCGGGCCAGCATCGAATGGCGGTGAGCGGACCGCAGGCGCATTCATGGAACGGGTTTTGCAAAGGAGCTGCAAAACCTTTTTCATTTATGGAAACCACCGAAGTCAAAAGCAAGTATCAGGTGAGCATCGACCTGCTGAACGATGCCGTGGGAAAAGAGATCGCCACATCGCTCCAGTACATGTACTTCCACATCCACTTCGAGGATGCCCGCTACCGGTATCTTTCGAGGATCATGCGCGAAATTTCGATCGCCGAAATGCGCCACATCGAGGAGTTCTCGGAACGGATTCTCTTTCTGGAGGGCGACGTGGAGATGAATCCCCTGTTCCGGACCCGTCGGATCACCGATCCCAAAGAGGCGCTTCGGTTGGCCATGCAGCTCGAACAGAGCACGATCGACAGCTACAACGAGGCGTCGCGCATCGCTTCGGAACAGAAAGACGCCGTGACGCACAAGATGTTCCAGGACATTCTGGCCGAAGAGGAGGAACACCTCGACACGTTCCGCACCGAGCTCCAGCACCTTGTCGACTACGGCGACGAATACCTCGCGCTCCAGTCGGTGGCCGGCAGCAAACACACGGTCGAAAGCCTGCGGCACGAAAAGCACGGGGAATAGAGAAGCGTCCGAAGACGAATCGGCGAAACACCCCCGGCGGAAAAGATTCCGCCGGGGGTGTTTTCTGCTGCGGGGGCCGCAAAAGACCGCGCCGAAGTCCGTCAGGGCGCGACGACGACATTCGCCCCGCCCGCGAGCGGATACTCGCGTCCGTTCCAGACGAAAACGCCCGGAATCCCCTCGGGAAGTTCGATGCGGGCCTTCAGACGGCCTTTTCCCGAACGTTCGTAGGCGACCGCTATTTCGCCCGCGGGATGGGGAATGGCTCCCGACGCCTTGCGGAGCGAGCCGAGCGACGGGGCGATCCGCACCCGCCTAAAGCCGGGAGCGTCGCTGTCGATGCCGAGAACGATCCGGAAAAACTCGATGTTGGGGCTCGATCCCCAGGCATGGCAGTCCGACCGCGAGGGCTCGGGCTGCTCGGCCCACGTCGTCAGATGGAGCGCCAGCTGGTCGCGCCACGGCTGCAAGCCTTCGCTGAAGCGATCGCCGCGGCCGGCCGCCTTCATGGCCTGGTGGAGGTAGTAGCGGAAATAGATCGTGCAGGGAAGCAGCGACCCGTCGTCCGAAAGGCGGTCGAAAAGAGCAGGCGCCTCGTCGGCCGGAACCATGCCCGCCAGGATGGCCAGCGCGTTGGCATGCTGCGAATAGGCGCGATGATCGTGCGTGTCGGCGAACAGACCCCGTTCCGCATCCCAATATTTGTCGGCGAACGACGACCTGATGCCGTCGAGGAGCGCTTCGTAGTGTTCGGCCATGGGTACGAGTCCGAACGCACGCTCCATGCCGGCGGCGGCTTCGAGCGCCAGCACGTATTGCAGGTCCTGAACGGCGGAATTGCCCTCCTCCTCGCGCACCGGCATGCCGTAGTCGGCGCTGCTCCAGTCCATGAAGAACCAGAACGGAATGCGTCCGAGGCTCCCGTCGGGCTTCAGATAGCGTTCGAACCACGCCAGCACGCTCCGCGTTCCGGGCAGCAGCCCCCGCAGGAACTCCTCGTCGCCGCGGTAGCGCCAGTAGTCGTGGGCCATGCAGATCCACCACAGCGAAAAAGAGGGGATGAACTGGTGCAGCGACGAGGGATAGCGGCTCGCGGTGATGCCGTCGGAGACGATAGACCGCCGTCCGTGCTCCAGAGCGCTGCGCACCATTTCGTCGTTGCGCGTATTGTAAAGGGTAATCATCGCCTGAATGCGCGTATCGCCGAAATACTGCAACTGCTCGTAATAGGGACAGTCCATGTAGGTCTCGTTGGCACACAGACGGGCCGTGCGCCATCCGGTCTCGAGAATGGTCTCCGCATCGGGGAATCCGGGTGCGGAGAAACGGCTCTCACGCCGGAAAGGATACATCGACGCGACGGCCGACAGGTCCTCCAGCACGAGCGGTTCGGAGGCAGTCTCGATCCGCAGCCGCAGGTAACGCCACGTGCGCCACCACAGCGGCATGAATTCGCGGCCGCGGCCGCCGTCGGCCTCGATCCGGTCGGCATAGCCGATGAAGAGTTTGCCTTCGACGGCATCGCGGTCGCCCTTGACGCCGACCTCGGGCCGGTCGAAGAGCGATTCGGCATAGCCGATCTCGATCGAGGCGCCCCGGCCGCCGCTGAAGCGAAGCGACGGATACCCCGTCATGAGCGCCTCGTTGTCGATGAGCAGCTCGGCATGGCTGTTCGCCGGGACGGTGAAAGGAGAAGCTTCGGCGGGGAATGCGGCCGGAACCTCCGCACCGCAACACGTCCGGAGCCGGGGCATCCGCACGGGCGTCATCTCGACGGGCCGCACCGGCGCCGGCACGAGCTGCCAGCCCGGATAATCGATCGTGCCCTTGAGCGCCGCACGCATCAGCGGCACGGCGCACGGCCACCCGGCATCGTCGAAAGCGGGCTGCTCCCAGCCCCAGGGATAGCTTGCGGCAGAGAGCCGTTCGCAGGCTCCGGCGGCATAATAGCCGAGCACGGGCTGCTCGTAGGGCGCATAGGCATCGTTGCGGATGCAGCGCCACGACGCATCGGTGTCGACCGCCCGCTCGGCCTCGGTCGCCCCCTGCAACAGGAAAGCGCACCGGCCGGTGCTCATCTGAGCCAGCGGGCGTTTCCCGGCGAAATTCCACACCACGGCGGCCAGCGTATTGCTTCCGGGGCGGAGATACGGCGCCAGATCGACGGTTTCGAAACTCCAGTTGAGCACGTCGCCCGCAGAGGGGCCGAGGCTCACGAAACGGCCGTTGACATAGAGTTTGTAGCGGCTGTCGGCCGAGACATGCACCACGAAACGTTCGGGGACCTCGTCCAGATCGAACGTCTTGCGGAAATGGTAGACGCCCCAGGTCCGCTCCCCGGCCTCCGGAGCGGCGATCCACGCCGCAGGCCAGCGTCCCCGGCGAAGCGCTCCTTCGGCTTCGGACGGCCGCCACGCTCCGGCGACGGCAGCGAGAGCCGCCGTCACGGCCCAGAGTGTCAAAAGATATTTCCCCGTTTTCATCATGCCAATCTATTTAGGATTAAGAGAAGACGAACAGAATCGCCACGCTGGCGACGAGCAGCGCCACGCCCCAGGTGCGGTAGTCCCGCCAAAGGCCGACGCGCCGCAGCGCCCTGCACTCGTCCCGGAAATCGGAGAGCGAGAAGACGTTGCCTTCGATTTTCTCCGCAGGGGAAGGCGCCGGGAAGAGGAGGCTCACGCCCGTCATCAGCGCCGCACTCGCCACGAACAGGATCGGCACGATGAACAGGAAATGCATCTCCCCGAAGATCGGTTCGCGGAACAGGAGAAGCACCACGGCTACGACCAGTCCGGCGATCAGCCCCCAGAAAACCCCGCTGCCGTTCACCCGGCGGCTGAAGATGCCGAGCAGGAAAGCGGCGACGACGGGCGGCGCCAGGTAGGAGAGAATCTCCTGGTAATACTTGAGCAGCGAATCGAAACGGCCGATCTGCGGCGCCCAGAGCGCGGCGACGACGACGACGGCGAGCGAGACGATCTTGCCCACGCGCACCAGTTTGCGGTCCGAAGCCCGCGTATCGATCTTGCGGTAGAAGTCCATCGTAAAGAGGGTCGCCGTGGCATTCATGATGGCACTGAGCGTGGAGGTCAGCGCCGCGAACAGCACCGCCACCATCAGTCCCAGCAATCCCACGGGCATCAGGTTGAGAATCATCGCGGGATAAACCATGTCGGGGCTCTCCAGTCCGGGGAAGAGCCTGCGGCACATCACTCCGGGGATGGCGAAAAGTAGCAGCGTGCTCAGCGTGATGGCTCCGTTGAGCAAAACGCCCTTGCGGCCCTCGTTCAGATCGCGGGCGCTCAGCACGCGCTGCACGAGGGTCTGGTTGTTGGCCCAGAAATAGAGCCCCGTAATGGGCATGCCCACCAGCAGAGCCGGCCAGGGCGTCGCGGCGTCGTCCACCGGACGGATCAGGCTCGTCAGCGCATCGCCCGAGGCGAGCAGCTCCCGGAAATAGTCGAAACCGCCGCTGGCGGCCACCCAGCCGGCCAGCAGCACCGAACCGGCAAGGAGAATGACGGCCTGGACGATCTCGGCGCTGATGGCCGACGAGAGGCCGCCCGTAATGGTATAGGAGGCGGCCAGAACGGCGAAAACAGCCACGATGATCCGTATGTCGGCCTCGGGCAGCAGCAGCTTGACGATCAGGGCCGCCGCATAAAGCGCACCGGCCGCATCCAGGAACACGTTGCCCACGATGCTGATGAAGGAGAAATAGTAGCGCGACCGGACGTCGAAACGGCGTTCGAGGTACTCCGGAATGGTGAAGATTCCCGTCCGGATGTAGATCGGAAGCAGGAACGTGGCGAAAAAAACCATGACCACCACACCGACCAGATTGTAGTTGAAGACGGCCAGTCCGGTCGAATAGGCATCGCCCGTCTGCCCGATCAGGGTCGTGCTGGAGATGCTCGCCGCAAACAGCGAGAGCCCCACCACCCACCACGGCATCGTGCGTCCGGCCAGAAAATAGGATTTCGAATCGCCGCTGCGCCCGTGCCGCAAAGCCCACCAGACGATCGCCGCGACACTCGCGACGATCACACCCGCATCAATCCAGGAGAGCTGCATGTCAGGGAAGTTTGAGGTTGGTGAGCAATTTGAAGCTGCGTCCCGGAAGCGTGAACTCGGTGGCGGCATCCGTCAGGCAGGAGGCATCCACGACGCCCGACGCCCGGGGAAACGAGCGTTCGTCGGTCAGGTACCCCTCCGGGCAATAGTCGTAGACCTCGAACCCGTCGCCGCCCGTCACCGCGCATTTCAGCCGGAACGCGACCGGGCGGTCCGAAGCGTTGAGCAGGGCGACGGTCGTACCCTCGGCGCAGCGTCCCGCCACGACGCGCAACCCCTTGCGGGGAGCGTCGTTCTCGGGATTGAAAATCGCCATGCCCGGCAGGAAGCAGCGGCACATGAGCGACCAGGTGTAGAACCAGGGGCGGACCGCCTCTTCGGCAGGGTCGCCCGTAAGCTCCCCGCCCAGAGAGTTCCAGAAACCCCAGACCTTGAGCTGGTCGCGCTCGCCGCGATCCCCCATCGTATGCATCGCATCGTCCAGCATCCAGGCGCTCGCGCCGTGCCAGCCGGCCTTCATCGCCTGGATGAGCGCATCGGCCGCATCGATGCCGTAGACATAGTCGTAGACGAAAAGCTGCGAATCCTCGCTGGCAAAGGGTTTCTCCGCCACCCGCTTTTCATAGAGACGGCCCGGCCGGCCCGTCTTGTACCAGCCGCCGATCTCGCCGAAGATCATCGGCTTGCCCGTCGGACGGATGAGGTCGGCCACATCGGCATAACGCCGCAGAAAATCGCAGCTGCGGATGAAGGCCCAGTCGGCGTAGCAATGCACGTCGTAGCAGCCGATCAGCGGATCGAGCTGTCGGACGCTCTGCTCGACCCACTCGCGGCCGGTCGGATACTCCGAAGCGTCGTTCTCGGCCATCTCGACCACATCGGGTCCGGAGATGAGCACGTCGAGACCTGCGCGGCGGAACGAGTCGTGCATCATTTCGACGCCCCGCTTCCATTGCGCCCAGTCGCCGTCGGTGCAGGCCCAGGCTCCGTTGGGTTCGTTGGTCAGGATGTAATAGCGGATGCAGTCGAATCCCCTTTCCCGGACCAGATATTCGACATAACGGGTCGTCATCGCCACGAAACGGGGATCGTCCACCCGGTCCACACCGCCCGGATAGCCCCAGAAGCCCGGGACGCCGTAATCGCCCAGCAAGACCGCGGCGCCCCGGCTCTGGCAATACTCCAGCAGACGGCACAGCATCCGCACCTCGTCGCAGTCGAAATCGAGAACGGGCTGTCCGTCGGCATCGACGCCCTTGAAATAGCGCCATCCGGCCACGTCCATCACACGGACGATGCGCGGGGTCATGTAGTCCAACCGTTCGAAAACGCGTTCCAGCTTCTCGTCGGTCATCAGCAAACCCCACTCGGCATCCTCGGAATCGGCATGCGGCCAGGCCGACCACTCGACCCCGTTTCCCAGAAATCCTTCGCTGACGGGAAAATCGGAGATCACGATCGTACCGGCGTCGCGGCGGCCGCAGCCGGCCAGCAGCAGCATCCCCCAAAGGGTCCAAAAAACTCTTCGCATCACTTTCCCTCCAGAATATAGGCGATCAGATCATGCACGTTGCAGGTGGCCAGACTCACATAGCGGTCCCCGGCACCGTAATATACGTATAAAATGTCATCGAGCAAAACATTGCCCGTAGGAAAAACGCAACCTTTGTAGAATCCGTCGGTTTCGATCGTGTCTTCGGGCTCGAGGATGCACTCTTTCGTGCGTCCGAGCACCTTGAGCGGATTCTCCAGATCGAGCAGGGCGGCACCCACGCGGTAGTAGCCGCGGCCGCTGTCGCTCACGCCGTGGTAGAGGAGCAGCCACCCCGCGTCGGTGCGCAGCGGAGGCGTGCTGCCGCCGATCTTCTCCTCCCACGTATGTTCGATGCCGGTCAGCAGCAGGTGGCTCTCCTTGTCCTCCCAGTCGAGCAGGTCGTCGGAGAATTTCAGCCAGATCGACGGGTACTTCACGCCGTAGCCTTCGCCGACATACTGTTTGGGGCGGTGCATCATCACGTACTTCCCGCCGATCTTTTCGGGGAAGAGGATCACGTCGCGATCGTCGAGCTGCGAATTGGTGACGCGGCCCAGGCGCCGGAACGTACGGAAATCGCGCGTCACGGCCAAAGCCGTGTTGGCCATGTTCTCGCGCAGGAACGTCGGAGCGAACTCGTTCGTCTCGGGGCGCAGCACTTCGTCGTGGGCGAACTTCCAATACTGCCCCGGCGGATAGGGCCGGAACGCGTAGGTCACGTAGTATTCGTCGCCGAATTTGACGATGCGCGGGTCCTCGATCGCTCCCGAATCGGGACCGTCGGCCGACGGCGCAAGGACGGGAAGGTCCGAGCTGCGTTCGAAATGGATGCCGTCGCGGCTGGTCGCCAGCCCCAGACGGATGACATGTTCGGGGTCGTCGCCCGCAGCCCGGTAAAGCATGTAAAACACGCCCTGTTCGTACCATACACCGGGGTTGCAGGTCACCAGACTTTCCCAGGCGCGGTCCGCATTGGGCGAGAGCACCGGATTGTGCTCGTATCTCGCAAGTTTCATATCGCTGATTGGTTACTTCATCTCTCTGCGTTTCGTAAAAAAGACCTCCCGGGGGATTACCCCCGGGAGATCGGGGAGGCAGGTCACTCGGCAGCGCAGGTGATCTTCACGGTGCCGATCTGCGTCGTCCAGCCGTTGCCCTCGACGGGAATTTGCAGCATCTCGATGTAGAGGTAGCCGCAGTTCTCCGGAATGGCGCCCGCAGGTGTCACGGAATAACCGGTGAACGCATCGGGAACGGCGGAGATCTCCGTGAAGGTGCAGGGAATCTCGACCCGGTCGGAGAAGTCGTCTGACGAAGCGGCGTAGACTTTCAGATAGCTGTTGTCGATGTACACCGAGAAAAAGGCCGTGATGTCGAAGTCGCTCAACCCCGGGCATGCATAGGCGATGAATCCCGCAGCCGACGAATTGCGCGTGGCACGCGCTCCGTCGCCCTTGAAATTGGCCTCGTTGCCCCAGTCGGTCACCACGTTGTCGGATTTGGCGAACAAGTGGCTCATGTCGCCGAGTTCATCGGTGATCGTCTGCGTCGGGCCGGGCGTGTCGGGCGTCTGGGAGAATTTGCGGTCGGCGATCCGCACGTCGGCGATCTGCAGCTCCCAGCCCTGGGGAGCGAGCGGCGATTGCGGCAGGCGGATGGCCAGGAAGTTGTAGCCCTGCGGCACGTCGCCCGAAGGCGTGATGCGGTATTCGCGCCAGTCGCCGCGCGTGGCGACGAGCGAGAAGCGGACGGGAATGGCCGTCAGCGTCGAGGGATCGGCAGCGGCCGTGCCCAGCACCTGAAGGAATTCGTCCTGACCCGGATCGCCGCAGAAGAAGGCCGTGACGGCGAAGTCGGCCACGCCGGCATACTGCCAGGCCACCACGGCTTCGTTGCCGTTCGAACGGGCCAGACGGCCCGCATCGCCGTCGAAATAAGCGGCGATGTCCTCCTCCGAAGACCATGCGATGATGAGGTTGTCGCCCGAGCTGAAGGTCAGTTTGTCCAGATTGTCGAGCGGATCATTGAAAGCGGCGGGATCGACGGGAGTGACGGGCTCCTCGGAGAGTTTCCGGTCCGAAATCTTCAGCTCGCCGAGCTGCAGCTCCCAGCCGCCGGGGGCATGGGCCGTCTGCGGCAGGCGGATGGCCAGGAAATTGTAGCCCTGCGGCATGTCGCCCGAAGGCGTGATGCGGTATTCGCGCCAGTCGCCGCGCGTGGCCGCCAGAGTGAATTCGACGGGAATGGCCGTCAGCGTCGAGGGATCGGCAGCGGCCGTGCCCAGCACCTGAAGGAATCCGAAGTCATCGCCGGGATCGCCGCAGAGGTAGGCCGTGAGTGCGAAGTCGGCCACGCCGGCATACTGCCAGGCCATCACGGCCTCGTTGCCGTTCGAACGGGCCACACGCCCCGCATCGCCGTCGAAGAATGCGGCGATGTCCTCCTCCGAAGACCAGGCCACGATGAGGTTGTCGCCCGAGCTGAAGGCCAGATTGCCCAGATTGTCGAACGGCTCGGTGAACGTATTGTCGGACGGGAGGATGACCTCGGCAGGTTCGTCGCTGATCTCCACCTCGCCGAGCTGAATGGCCCAGGCTTCGTTGAAGGTGTCGACCATCGACACCTTGAGGAAGTTCATGCCGTCGGGCAGCGTCTCGTTGATGTGGATTTCGTACTTCTGCCACCCTTCGGCCACGTCGCCGGCGCTGCCGCCGCGAACGGCCACCGGGGCATAATCATCCTCGCGGCCCGTTGCCGAGACCTCCATGCGGATGACGTCGATCGACGTCACGCCGTACCACACGCCGAAATAGGCCGTCACCATGGCCGACTTCAGATTGTCGAGCCGGTAGACCAGCACGCCGTCGTTCTTGTCCTGACGCACGGCACGCGAAGCGTCGGTGTCGAAAAAATGAGGGTTGGAGGAGTCGAGGTTCAGGTTGTCGGAATGGAAGTACACCTGGCTCCAGTCGTCGATCGGGTCCCAGAGATAGCCGCCGAGCTGCACCTCGCCGTTCGGCTCGCAGGCACCCACGGTGGCCTGGCCGCGGCGCGAAACCGGGTTGCCCCAGAAGTCGCGGCCGCCGTTGGATGCGACCTGCACGCCCGCATTGACGGCGGGCGATGCCTCCTGCAGCTTGTAGCCGTCGAGCGAAGCGAGTCCGCTGCCGCCCGTTCCGGGAGCCGCGAGCATCGGATCGAAAGTCATCTTGTCGGCCTCGTCGGGTTCGCTCGCAGGATGGTTGCCCCAATAGATGTTGCCGGTGAACTGTCCCTGGCTGCCGGGGACCACCCATTCGCCCGAACCGAAGTTGCAGATCAGGTTGTTGCGGAAGCTCCACGCGGCATCCAGATCGCCCGCGTTGTCCCACGTATGATCCATGAGCTTGGTGTCGAGGCCCTCGCCCACATAGAGCGTGTTGTTGTAGATCTGCATGCCGGGCGTCACGCCGCCGGCGACCATGAAGAGGCGCTTGCGGTCGTTCTGGCTGATGTTGTAGCGGACGATGCTGCCTTTCGAACCGGAGCCCTGCTCCTTGTGCGCGTCGATGATGAGCATGAAGCCGCCCGCATTGTCGTGGCTGTAGTTGTACTGCACGATGCAATCCGTCGAATCGAGGTCGATGTCGAATCCCGTGCCGTCGTCGTTCCCTTCGAGCGCCCGGGTGTTGCAGGCTTCGTTGAACTGGATGACGCAGTTCTTGCCGCGCGTGCACCAGATGGCCGCCGCACCGTTGAAACCGCCGTCCTCGCGCCACGAACCGCAGCCGTCGGCCAGGTTGTACTCGATGAGCGAGCCGTTGCATCCGTAGGTCAGGATGCCGTCGGAGTCGGTCTCGCGCACCGTGTTGCCGCGGATGACCACATTGGTGCTCGACTGGGTGTTGCTGCCCCAGACGAAGTCCCACACCACGATGCCCGTACGGCCGACGCGCTCCACCTCGTTGCCCTCGATCAGCACGTTGTCGAACTTCTCCTCACCGGCCGTCACGCTCATCGTCGTGCAGGAGATGCCGCCGAACTGGTGGGGATGATAATCGCCGCTGTAGGAGAACGAACCGGTCACGTCGTGCACCTTGTTGTTGCGAATGGTGATGCCCGACACCGTGGCTCCGCCGTTGTTCTCGACCATGATGCCGCAGCGGTAGGCGTCGCGCGCAGGAGCCGCATTGGTCACTTCGAGGTTCTCGATCACCCAATAGGACTGGTTGGTCAGCTTGACGGCCGCATCGACCTTGCCGCACCCCTCGATCAGAGGAAGCGCGCCTTCACCGTAGGCACCGATGACGATAGGCTGCGACTGCGTGCCCTGACCGCGCGGGGCGAGCTGCCCCTGCCACGAAGAGCCGCGGCGCAGGAGGATCGAATTGCCGGCCTGAAGATAGACTTTTTCGACGCGTTCGAGACTCCGCCAGGCCGTTTCGGCAGAGAGTCCGTCGTTGGAGTCGTCGCCCGACTTCGAATCGAGGTAGTAGGCCACCCCGTCGGCCCCCTTCGTCGGAAAGTCCGCAGGGCCCAGCCGGTCCTCCACATCCGTGCAGGAGCCGAGTGTCGAAAGCGATGCCAGCATCGCCAGAAAGATCGTGTTCATTATTCTCGGGTTCATAATCGTTGTCTATTTACTGTATTTCAGAATCCATTCGCACATGGTTCGTTCGAGGCTCGCGGAATCCTCCGCCGAAGCGTTCTCGCCGCCATGACCCGCACCAGGCAGGACGATGAGCGAATCGGCCACGCCGGCTTCGCGCAGGCGTCGGTCCATCGCACGCGACTGGCCCACGGGAACGATGTCGTCCGCACCGCCGTGGATGAGCAGCGCCGGCTTGAGATGCGGCGCATAATAGGGGCTGGCCAGCCGATAGGCCTCGTCGAGCTGCGCGGTGTCGTAGGTCCACGGTTTGCCCGTCACGATGGGCAGCAGCCCCTCGATGTCCTCGGGTTTGGCGCCCTCCATCTCGGCGAAGGAGTCGAGTTTGGTCGGCGCCCCGAGGGTGATGACCAGCGAAACGGCATCCTCGTCGTCGTAGGCATAGGCGTAGAGCAGCGCGAGATGCGCCCCGGCGCTGCCGCCCCACATGACGATCTTCGAGGTGCGGATGCCCCACTCGCCCGCATGGGCCAGCAGGCAATCCATCGCCCGGCCGATGTCGTCCATCATTTCGCCATAATGCATGTCCCGGCCCATGCGGTAGTTCAGATTGGCCACGTTGAATCCCTTCGCCAGACAGCCGTCGCGCATGAAGTCGGCGTCGTGCTTGTCGCCGGCCATCCAGCCGCCGCCATGCACCAGCACGACCAGCGGCGTGGAGGCATCGCGCCCGGCCACGAGGTTCACATCCATCGTCTGCATGGGGTCCTCGCCGTAGGCCACGTCGAGGTGCTCCTCTTCGGGAAGCGGCCCGGTGCAGGCGGCCGAGAGAAGGCCGCACAGCACCAGCGTTCGAATCATCGTCTTCATAGGGCATCAATAACCGTTATTGGGCGCCAGATTGGGATTCTTCTCGATCTCGCCCTGGTTGATGGGCATGAGGTAGTGCTTCTCCAGGAAGACCTGACGGGGCACACCGTTGATTTCGAAGACATCGTAGGTTTTCCGGCCTTCGGCATCCTCGGTGATGCGCATGCCGTGGAAATATTTGCCGTCGAGCACCTCCTCGGCCATCCGCCAGCGGCGCAGGTCCCAGAAACGATGCCCCTCGAAAGCCAGTTCGACCTTGCGCTCCTGAATGATCCGCTCCCTGAATCCGCGGTAGTCCAGACCGGCAGGCAGCTCGGGCAGCCCGGCACGTTCGCGCACGCGCCGCATCGCCTCGTAAGCCTCACCGGCGGCATCGGGGCCCTGATTGGCCTCGTTGAGCGCCTCGGCATAGTTCAGCAGCACTTCGGCCAGACGGATCTCCTTCCAGCTCGTCGAGCTGCCGCCGTAGCCGACCAGCTTCTCGAACGGAAGGCTCTCGTCGAGGAACTTGCGGATGTAGTAGCCCGAATTCGTGCGTTCGATCAGCCCCAGGCCGTCGTCGGGTACGAGGTAGGCCGTGCGGATGACCTTGTTCTTGAAGGTCGAGCCGTCGACGATGATGCTTCCTTGCAGACGCTTGTCGCGGCCCTCGTAGGGATTGGCCGCATGCTCGGGATTCGACCAGTCGAAAGGCGTGCCGTCGAGCATCTCGTAGGAATCGACCAGCTCCTGCGTGGGACAGCTCTGCGAGCCCCAGCCGTTGTCGAGGCTCGGAGGCATGTAGAGCATGTCGGCCGCATGGCCCTTGTTCACTCCGTCGAAGAGGACTTCGAAGATCACCTCGGGATCGCCGCCCTTCGACTGGAAAAGCGCATTGTAGTCGTCGGCAAGCCGGTGATAACCGCTCTCCAGCACCTTGGCCGACTGTTCGGCCGAAGCCTCCCACCGTTCGGCGAAGAGCATGGCCCGGCCGTTGAGCGCCCAGGCGGCTTCACGGCTGGCGCGTCCCGTCTCGCCGGCTCCCATCTCGCGGGCCGCGGGCAGGCACCCCTCGGCGGTGATGTCGCAGAGCTCCCCGTAGATGAAATCGTAGACTTTCTCCACCGGATCGCGCGGAACGAGCAGCTCCTGGAGGTTGTCGTAATTCATCAGTTCGCGGATGAGCGGCACATCGCCGTAGCGGCGGACCAGATCGAAATACATGTAGGCCCTCACGAAACGGGCTTCCGAACGGACGCGCATCCGGAAATCGTCGGGCAGCGCGCTGCCTTCGCCCGTATTGGCCAGCAGATTGTTCACCTTGCGGATCACCTCGTAGCGGTTGCCCCAGACCTCCAGGGGGTTGTAGGTCGGAGAGATCGTGCCGGGGATCATCACGCCGTTGCTTTCGTTCCACATGGCCGGCGAGCGGAGCAGGTCGGTGCTGCCGTCCAGCAGGTCCGTAAGGCCCAGACCGCCGGTGCGCACGATGTCGACGCCCGGAACGGTCGAAACGCCGTAGCCGCAGGGCATGTAGCCGTAGATGTTGTTCATGTAGGCCATCGTCAGCGCTTCGTCGGCGAAGACGGCCTTGTCGGATATGGTGTCGAGCGGCATCTTGTCGAGATCGAAGCACCCGGTGGACGCACAGGCCAACAGGAGCGCCGCCGCAAACGTCTTTATACTCTTTTTCATTTCGTCGTGCTTTAGAATTCGATGTTGACACCCACGTTGTAGGTCTTCATCTGCGGGTAATAGAAACTGTTGTTGTCGGGATGGATGTTGGGCGCCTCGGGGTCGATGTGCTTCATCTTCGAGAAGGTGAGCAGGTTATTGCCCGATACGAACACGCGCAGTCCGCGGACGCCCGCCTTGCGCAGGAAGCCCAGTTTGGAGAACGTATAGGAGAGCTCCAGGTTGCGCAGACGCAGGTAGCGGCCGTCGTAAAGCCAGAACGACGACGTTTCGCGGTTGTTCTGGAGCGTACCGGCGTAGAGACGGGGATAGCGCGCATCGCGGTTGTTCTCGTGCCACGAATCCATGAAGATGCGCAGGGCGTTGGACTCGAGGTTGAACGGGTCCCACATGGTATACTGGTCGAAGCGGCCCGCACCCTGCCAGTTCATCGTCAGGTCGAGGCCCTTCCACGAAAAGGCGAAATTCAGACCGTAGATCAGTTCGGGAATCTGGCTGCGGCCGATGCGCTGGCGGTCCATGCCGTCGATCGTGCCGTTGCCGTCGTAGTCCTCGTACTTGATGTCGCCCGGACGGATGGTGGCATTGCCGTTGCCGTCCTGGTCGGCCCAGCCGTCGATCTCCTCCTGCGTCTGGAAAAGCCCCAGCGCCTTGTAACCGAAGAACTGGTCGAGCGGCAGCCCCGTGCGCTGCTGCCACGACGGAACGTTGGAGGCCTCATCCATGAAGATCACCTTGCTGCGGGCGAACGTGACGTTGCCTTCGAGCATGATCCTGAAGTCGCCGAACGACTGGTTGTAGCGCAGAATGGCCTCGACGCCCGTATTGTCGACCTTACCGATGTTCTCGTCGGGCAGCGAAGCGCCGAAGGTCTCGGGAATCGACGCGGCCCGCGGCAGCAGGATGTCCCGGGTCTGCTTGCGGAAATAGGTGACCTCGCCGGAAATCTTGCCGCCCAGCACGCCGAAATCGAGCCCCACGTCGAGGTTGCGGGCCTTTTCCCACGTGATGTCGGGATTGGCGATGCCCTTGTCCGAGATGCCCGGCATGTAGTCGCCGCCGACCACCGCACCGGACGAGAAAACGAATCCCGTCAGATACTGGAAGGCCGCCACGCGGTCGTTGCCGAACTCGCCGTAGGAGGCGCGCAGCTTGAGGTTGTGGATCTTGCCCTTGAGGAAAGGCTCCTCGCTCAGACGCCAGCCGACCGACACGGCGGGGAAGACGCCCCAGCGTTTGTGGCGCGGGAAGTTGAACGATCCGTCGGCACGGACGTTGGCCTGGAACAGGTAGCGGTCCTTATAGTTGTAGTTCACGCGCAGGGCGTAGCCCTTCATCGCGGTCTCGGTGGCGCTTCCGCCGTTGGCGAGGTCCTTGACCGGACCCGCGAAGAGCTGGTCGATGGCTCCCGAAATGTAATTCACGCGCGAAGCCTGCATGTTCTCGTACTCGTAGGACGAACCCTCGAAGAGGGCGAGCACCGACAGGTTGTGGGCCTCGCGGAACGTGCGGTCGTAGGTCAGCATGGCCTGCACGGTGATGCGCTGATCCTCGGCCGTGCCTTGGTAGAGGTTGGTGCCGCCGCCCGAAACGCGATGGGTGTAAAGATCGATGTCGCGCGAGTAGGTGTAGAATTCGTAGGGCGTCGAGAAGGTCTTGTCGTTGGAGAACCAGCGGTCGTAGGAGAACCGGCCGCTCAATTTGAGCCCCGGAACGAACGGGAAGGAATAGGAGGCCGACAGCGTGCCGTTGAAGACGCTGTTCTCGACGCGGTGGTAGCCGCCCGCGGTCGCCTGGCCGATGGGCGAAAGATTCTGGCCGTTGGAACCCAGACCGCCCGGCTCCACGAAGTCGGGAACGTAGGGGCGCTCGGTCGGCTTGGAGTTGATGACCGTCGAAAAGATATAGTCGCCGGCAGCGGCTTCGCTGATCTTCTCGAAGCGGCCGGCCAGGTCGACCGACACGCTCAGGTCGCGGGTGATCTTCGTGTCGATGTTCGAACGGACGTTGTAACGGCGGAAATTGGACTGCTCGTAGAGACCGTCCTGGTCGAGCAGACCTCCCGAAACGAAATAGCGCACGCGGTCGTTGCCGCCGTCGATGGTCAGGCTGTGCTGGTGCGTGAGCGCATTCTTGCGGAACGTTTCGCTCCACCAGTCCGTCGAGGGAAGCGCTCCCGTGCGGTAGGCCTCGACCTCGGTGCCCGTGAAGCGCGGGACGGTGTTCGTCCCGACGTTGCCCATGGCCAGATTGAGGTACTTGGCATATTCATAGGCGTTCATCATCTCGGGAACGACCGTCGGCCGCTGAAAGCCCACCGTACCGGAGTAGTTGATGCGGGCCCGCCCCTCGGCGCCGCGTTTGGTCGTCACCAGAACGACGCCGTTGGCGCCGCGCACACCGTAGATCGCAGCCGAAGCGGCGTCCTTGAGGACGGTGATGCTCTCGATTTCGTTGGGGTCGAGCTTGCCGATCGAACGCTCCACTCCGTCGACGAGCATCAGCGTGCCGTTATCGCCGAAGGTGCTCTTGCCGCGGATGATGAAGGTCGGATCGTCCAGACCGGGCTTGCCGCTCTGCTGCGTGGTGATGACGCCCGTCATCTTGCCCGACAGGGCATTGGTCAGGTTGGGCGTCGGCGCTTTCAGCAGCGCATCGCCCTTGACCGAGGAGACCGATCCGGTCAGGTCGGCCTTGCGCTGGGTGCTGTAACCCACGACGACCACCTCGTCCATGAGCTGGTTGTCGGTCTCGAGCACGACATCGTGACGGGTTCCCGCGACGGTCAGCGAAACGGTCTTGTAACCCAGCAGGGAGAACTGGAGCACGTCGCCCGGCGAGGCTTTGATCCGATAGTGCCCCGCCGCATCCGACGTGGTTCCGACGACGGTGCCCGGGATCACCACCGTAGCCCCGGCGAGCGGGCCGCCCTCCGAGGAGCTGATCCCGCCTTCCACCATCGTCTGGGCCGCCACCCACCACGGCGCGACGACCAAAAGCAAATGAAGTAAAAGTTTACGATTCATAAAGGAGATTTTCGTTGAAAAATCCGTTGGCGTTCAGGTTCCGACCCGAGACATGTGCGCATCATGCCTCCGATCGATGTCAAAATTAGGCACCCATTTGCATTTTTTTCGATATATTCTTGTCAAAATAT
>USCH01000033.1 GCA_900553175.1 uncultured Alistipes sp.
CGTAACGCACGCAGCAAACTGTATGCGATGGTGAAGTAGAGTGTCATCAGGTTTTCTTAATAAAGAAAATCAAAATCAATTTGGAGGACTGTATGCGGAGGATAGGTTTGCGCCAGATGCAGGCGGGGCAGAAGGGCAGCATCATCAGCGTGGATGCCGATGGCGAGCTCGGGCGGCGTATCCGCGACATGGGGCTCATCCCCGGTACGGATGTGGAAATTGTGGGCCGCGCCCCGCTGCGTGACCCGGTTGCACTGCGGCTTTTCGGGGTCACGCTGGCCCTGCGGAACCGCGAAGCCGATTACATCACTGTGGAGGTCGCATGAGCCAGGCCCATGCCGATTGCCCGCACTGCCGCCAGGACGGCAGCGAGGCGAAGCACATCGCGTTGAAAGAGGTCCGCATTGCGCTGGCGGGGAACCCGAACTGCGGGAAAACCACGGCGTTCAACGAATATACCGGAACCCATCAGCATGTCGGGAACTATCCCGGCGTCACCGTCGACAAGAAGGAAGGCTACGTCTCCATCGACGGAGTTGAGGTCCTCATGGTGGACCTTCCCGGCACGTATTCCCTGACGGCGTACTCGCAGGAGGAAATCGTCACCCGTGCCGTGCTCGCGCCCGAAAAGGCCGAGGAAAAGCCGATGGCGGTCGTGGATCTGGTGGACACCTCCGCGCTTGAGCGCAACCTGTTCCTCACCGTCCAGATCATGGAGATGGGCCTGCCGGTCGTGCTGGCCTGCAATATGATGGATGAAGCCCGGAAAGCGGGCATTCAGGTGGATACGAAGGAGCTGGGCAAACAGCTCAAGATGCGTCAGAAGGCACTCCCCACCATCAAGAGCAAGGAGTCGGCCCTGCGTTCCGAGGTGAAGAAGGCGAAGGACTCCGCAGGCGATTTCCGCCGCCGGCTCGACGCCCTGAAGGCCGAGTACGACTACATGGCCTCGCTCTGGGGGGAGTTTGATGGCGACCTGGTGCGCATTGCCGACGTGGAGCTTTCGATGCAGAAGATCGCCGGCGTGCGGACGCCCGTGCTGCAGGAGGTGAAGTTCGAGGAGAAACCCTACGATCTTTTCTCCGCGCCCGTGTGGTTCGCCGACGGCGTGGACATCCTCAAGCGTCTGGCCCGTCTGACCTTGGAATTCGAGGTCTACGACCGCAAGATGGAGCTGCTGGACCGCGCGCGGCGCAAGACCACGCAGAAGGTCAACCTCTACGAAAAGGTCCAGATTCCGGGTTACGAGGATGCCATTCGCAAGATCAAACGCTTCATGGAGGACGAGGAGAACCTCTCCAAGTCGGCCCAGAAGATCGTGAAAACCAAACAACAGCAGGCCGGGGAGGGCTCGATGTCATGATAGCGAGAATGTCGAAATACGACTTTGTGCTGCTCGCGGCGCAAAGCGGCGATTTCATCGATAGGCTGCGCGATCTGGGGCTGGTGGACATCACCACCTCGGGTTGGGAGCCCTCCGAGGAGGACCGGCAGCTGCTGCTCGACATCGAAGGGCTGAACAAGGCCGCGGAGTTCATCGCGGCGCTGCGTGCCGACGGCGACCGCTTCGACGCTTCGGCCGCGCCGTTCGCTTCGGGCGAGGAGGCGTATAAGCACTATGCCGCCGCGCAGCAGCAGGCCGCTGCGCTCGCCGCCGAGACGGGACGTCTGGAGAAGGCGGCCGAGGAGCTGCGCCCCTGGGGCGAGTTCGACGCCGCCCGTGTGCGGGCGATGGCCGAGCAGGGCATCGTGCTGCGTTATTTCTCGACGCAGCGCAGCACCTACGACAAGTCGCTCGGCGAGTGGTCGGCGCGTTACACCCTTTCGGAGATCAACCGCACGGACTCGACGGTCTGGTTCGTCGTCGTGGCGGCCCCCGGCGAGGAGGTCGACCTCGATGCCCAGGAGATGAAGGCTCCGGCGATGGATGTCCGCGAAGCGGAGCGCCGCATGGCCGAAAACCGCGGGAGCCTGCGGGCGCTCGACGCCGAGTTCTCGCGCGTGGCCGCCTCGGAGCCGTTGCTCCGGAGCTACGGCGCCTCGCTGCGCGAGCGGTTGCAGACCGTCAAGGTCGAGGCCTCTGGCGAGCCGGCCGCCGACGGTGCGCTGGTCGTTCTGGAGGGCTGGGCCGAAACCGAGACGTCGGCCCGGGTCGACGCCCTGCTGGAAGCCTATCCCGACGTGGTTTACATCAAGAGCGATCCCACGCCCGAGGACAACACGCCCGTGAAGCTCCGCAACGGCTGGTTCGCGCGCATCTTCGAACTGGTGGGCGACATGTATGCCCGCCCGAAGTACGGCACGCTCGACCTCACGCCCTTCTTCGCTCCGTTCTACATGCTCTTTTTCGGCATCTGCCTCAACGACGCCGGCTACGGCCTGATCCTGCTGGCGCTGGGACTGTGGCTGCTCAAGAAAAATCCCGGGGCGGGCATGATGCGCCAGGCCGCGTGGTTCGCCACGATGTGCGCTGCGGCGACGATCCTTTTCGGAGCGTTCTGCGGCTCGTTCTTCGGACTGAACCTCAAGGAGTTCTTCCCCTCGATCCCGTTCTTCGACTTCCAGGGCAGGTTCTTCTCCGTCGCGCTGGCCATCGGTATGGTGCAGATTCTCTTCGGCATGGCCATCAACATCTGGGTCACCGCGCGCAGCTTCGGATTCCGCTATGCGCTCGGCACGCTGGGGTGGTTCGTCATCCTGCTGTCGGGTTCGCTGGCCGCAGGGCTGCCGATGCTCAATGAGCGGTGGGTGATTCCCGGATTCACCGCTTCGTCCCCGGCGTTTTACGCCGCGCTGGGCGTGGGCGGCGTGCTGATGCTGCTGCTCAACACGCCCGGCCGCAATCCGCTGCTGAACGTAGGCTCGGGGCTGTGGAACCTCTACAACAACATCACGGGACTGCTGAGCGACGTGCTGTCGTACATCCGTCTGTTCGCCATCGGGCTGTCGGGCGGCGTGCTGGCGCTGGTCTTCAACTCGCTGGCCGACGGTTTCGTCCCCGAGGGGGCCAACATCCTCGTGCGCATCCTCATCATGCTGCCGATCCTTTTGATCGGTCACGGCATCAACCTCTTCATGTCCACCATCTCGTCGTTCGTCCACCCGATGCGTCTGACGTTCGTCGAGTTTTACAAGAACGCCGGATTCGAAATGGCCTCGCGCACGTTCGATCCGCTGCGCAGGATGGACCGGGAATAACGACAAACGAACAACAACACAAAAAACTCAAATTCAACTATGGAAACAACAGCTTTGGTAATGGCCTATGTCGGCGTAGCTCTGATGGTAGGTCTGGCCGGTATCGCATCGGCCGTGGGTACTTCGATCGCCGGACAGGCCGCCGTGGGCGCCATGAAAAAGAACGGCGGCGCTTTCGGCAGCTACATGATTCTCTCGGCGCTGCCGGGTTCGCAGGGCCTCTACGGCTTCGTCTGCTTCTTCATGGTGCAGGGCTTCCTCGCTTCGCCCTCGATGCTTCAGGGCGCTGCCGTGCTGGGCGCCGGCATTCTGGTCGGCATCGTCAACCTGGCCGCAGCCATCTACCAGGCCAAGGTCTGCGCCAACGGTATCGCCGCCATCGGCAACGGTCACGACGTGATGGGTAAGACGCTGATTCTGGCCGCTTTCCCCGAGCTTTACGCCATCCTTACGGTGGCTGCCACGTTCCTCATCGCAGGCATCGTGAAGTAGGCGGACGCCGTTCCGAATCGAAAACCCCGCAGCGCCGTCGGCGCTGCGGGGTTTTTCTGTGGCCGGGATGGGAGCCCGGGTCTGCTGCCGGCTTTCACCGGCGTCGTTTCACGCGGGGCTTCCGGACCTCGTGCGGCGGCTGCCCGCCGCCTTTTCCGGAATCTTTCCCGGAGCTTTTCCCGGGACCTTTTCCGGAGCCTTTGGCGGCGTTTTCCCCGGAACCTCTTTCCGGGCCTTTTCCCGTGCTCCTCGCGGAGAGCAGCAGCTCGAAGTCGATCTGGCGCTTTTGCAGGTCGGCCCGCTTCATGCGCACGCGCACCGGATCGCCCAGCGTCATGCGACGGCCCGTCGAGCGTCCCACGATTTCGTAGCGCTGTTCGTCGAACTGGTAGAAGTCGCCTTCGATGTCGCGCAGGAACGACATGCCCTCGATGTGTGTATCGTCCAGCTCGACGTAGATGCCCCACTCCGTGAGGCCCGAAATGTGGCCGTCGAACTCCTCGCCCAGACGGTCTTTCATGAACTCGACCATCTTGTACTTGATCGATGCGCGTTCGGCCTCGGCGGCGATCACCTCGCGTTCCGAAGCCCGCTTGCAGAGCGCCTCGAGCGCTCCCCGGTCGGCGGGTCCGCCGTTCTCGAGGTAGTGGGCCAGCAGGCGGTGGACCATCATGTCGGGATAGCGGCGGATGGGCGAGGTGAAGTGGGTGTAGTGGGGGAAAGCCAGCCCGTAGTGGCCGATGTTGTCGGTGGTGTAGAACGCCTTGGCCATCGACCGCACGGCCATGGTCGACACGGCGTTCTCCTCGGTCGAACCCTTGACCTTGACGAAGAGCCGGTTGAGCTCCTTGGCCACGGCGCGGCCTTTCGATGCCTTGAACACGTGGCCGAAGCGCAGGATGAACTGGCGGAAACGGTCGAGCTTCTCCTCGCTGGGTGCGTCGTGCACGCGGTACACCATCGGCCGGGGCACCTTGCGGCCTTTCTCGGTCGTGCGGTGGCCGCAGAACTCCGCCACGCGGCGGTTGGCCAGCAGCATGAACTCCTCGATCATGCGGTTCGAATCCTGCTGCTCCTTGAAATATACGCCCACGGGATGGCCCGACTCGTCCAGCCGGAACCGCACCTCCTCGCGGTCGAACGAGATCGCTCCGGCCGCGAAGCGTCTGCGGCGCAGCTCTTGGGCCAGACGGTGCAGCGTCAGCACCTCCTCGGCATAGTCGCCGCGGCCCGTCTCGATGATCTGCTGCGCTTCGGCGTAGGTGAAGCGGCGGTCGGAGTGGATGACCGTGCGGCCGAACCACTCGCCGAGGATTTCTGTCTTCTCGTTGAGGGTGAAGACCGCCGAGAAGCAGAGGCTCGTTTCGTTGGGCCGCAGCGAGCACAGCTCGTTCGAGAGCCGCTCGGGCAGCATCGGCACGGTGCGGTCGACCAGATAGACCGACGTGCCGCGCTCGACGGCTTCGTCGTCGATGACCGAGCGGGGCTTCACGTAGTGGGTCACGTCGGCGATGTGCACGCCCACTTCCCAGACGCCCTCTCCGACGCGGCGCACCGACAGGGCGTCGTCGAAATCCTTGGCGTCGGCCGGATCGACGGTGAAGGTCACCGTCCCGCGGAAATCGCGCCGCGAGGCGATCTCCTTTTGCGTGATGCGGGCGTCGATGGCCGCTGCGGCCGCTTCGATTTCCGGCTCGAACCGGTGGGGGAGGCCGTATTCCGCCAGTATGGCATGCATCTCGGTGTCGTTCTGTCCGGCCATGCCCAGCACCTCGACCAGTTCGCCTTCGGGGCTTTTGCTTCCCGGCTGCCAGTCGACGATGCGTACGACGACCTTTTCGCCGTCGCGCACGTCGGGCCAGCGGCGTTTGGAGAGGTAGATGTCCATCGGCATCTTGCGCGAATCGGCCTTGACGAATATCTGGTGCATGCCCACCTCGGCCACGCCGACATAGGGCTTGCGGTTGCGTTCGACGATGCGCGTTATTTCGCCCTCCGTCTGGCCCGTCCGGCCCCGGTGGGTGACGACGACCTCCACCCGGTCGCCGTCCAGCGCATTGCCTGCGGCGCGCTGGTTGACGAAGATGTCGCTGTCGAGCCCCTCGACCCGGACATAGACCGCACCTCCGGCCGTCATGTCGGCTACGCCTTCGTGGTGGGGCAGATGGCGGCGCGTGAGGCGGTACTTCTCACGCGAACACTCCTCGACGACCCCCTCCTCGAAAAGGCGGTCGAGGACGGCGAGCGTTTCGCGGCGGCCCTCCTTCGAGGCGCCGCCCGAGGCCGAAGCCAGGTGCTTGAGCGAAAATTTGTTGTTCGGAAATTCGCGGAACAGGGCCACGATCATCGCCGCCCGGTCCGTCGGTTTCGCTCCGCGTGCGGAGCGGGATTTTCTTTCTTGTTTTTTCATGGGTGTTTCAAAAATTGCAGGGCCAGGCGGAGCATGAACTCCACGCCCGGACCGATAGCCCCCTCGTCGGGGGAGAAGACCGCCGTGTGGGGGCGACCCGCGGCACTGCCTACGCCCAGCCGGTAGAACAGCGACGGGTAGCGGCGGCAGTAGAAGCCGAAATCCTCGGCCGTGGTGCGCAGCGGGAGCCTTTCGACCCGCAGTCCGCACGCTGCGGCCTCGGCTGCGGCCCGTTCGACGAGCTGCGGATCGTTGACCACCGACGGGTAGCCGCGGTCGATGTCGACGGCGGTGCCGACGCCGTGCGAGGCGTCGACCTCGGCGGCCAGCGAGGCGATGCGGTCGTGGAGCGAAGCCCGCACCCCTTCGTCGAAGGTGCGCAGGGTCCCCTCCAGGTACACTTCGTCGGGTATGACGTTCGTGGCGCCGGGAGCCTCGATGCGGCCGATCGAAAGCACGCATTCCGGTCCGTTGAGTGCCAGCAGAAGGGAGATGAGCTGCGCGGCTGCCGCCACCGGGTCCCGGAGCTGGGAGCGCAGCGCTCCGTGCCCCCCTTTGCCTCGGACCCGGAAACGCAGCTCGTCGCTCGCGGCCATGTACTTCCCGGCCCGGAGGCCTACGGCGCCCACCTCCAGCTGGGGCTCGACGTGCTCGCCCACGACGGCCCGGATGTCGTACCCTTCGAACGGATTTTCGGCCAGCACCAGCGATGCCCCGCCCGGGTTGCACTCCTCGCCGGGCTGGAAGAGCCCGAAGATGGTCCCCGCGAAGTCGGGCGCCGCGGCCAGCCGCTGCAGCACGCCGTAGAGCACCGCGGCGTGCATGTCGTGGCCGCAGGCGTGCATCACACCCCGGTTTTGCGAGGCGTAGGGCAGACCGGTCCGCTCGTCGACGGGCAGGGCGTCGATGTCGGCGCGCAGCACCACGGCCCGGCGGTCGCCGCATGCCTGATTGCCCTCGATGCGGGCCAGAATGCCCGTGCCTGCTATGGCGCGGTGTTCGATGCCCGGCTCGTCGAGCCGGGCGGCGATGAATGCAGCGGTCTCCGTCTCCCGGAACGAGAGCTCCGGACGGGCGTGCAGGTGGCGGCGGAAAGCTATGGTGTCCAAATTCACAATTTTAATTCAATTCACAATTTTCGCGAGCCGCAGCCAGCGGGGCGGCTGTTTTCGCGGGCCGGAGGTGGCTCCGGCTCGCCAGCCTGAAGGCTGACTTGTGGCGATAAATTCCGGCGATAGCCGGGCGGGCCGAAGCCTTCGCCCCGCGGAGGCCCGCTCCATTCTGTCGCGTGTGCTCCGCAGTCTTCGTCCCGCTGGCTCCGACTCGCGGCCTAAAACACCGTTTTCGCGATTTCGACGATGTTTTCGGCCTTGCCCATCGGGTAGTAGTGCAGCACCGGCACGCCGGCGGCCTTCAGCTCGAGGCTCTGGGCGATGGCCCACTCGGTGCCGATCTGCCGCACGGCGGCCTTGTCGTCGCGGTGGGCCAGCACTTCGCGCCGCAGCTCGTCGGGGATGCGGCAGCCGAAGGTCGCGGGCAGCAGCTCCAGGTGGCGCACCGTGGCCAAAGGCTTGATGCCCGGGATGATCGGCACCCCGATGCCCGCCTCGCGGCAGCGGCGCACGAAGTCGAAGAAGCGGGCGTTGTCGTAGAAGAGCTGCGTGACGATGTAGTCGGCTCCGGCGTCGACCTTCGCCTTGAGGTGCCGGATGTCGTCGTCGGGCGACGCCGCATCCGCATGGGTCTCGGGATAGCCCGCCACGCCGATCGAGAATTTCGAGTGGTGGCACGTCTCGACCTGCCCGTCGACGAACTCGCCGCGGTTCATCGCCGCGATCTGCCGCACCAGCCCCTCCGCATGGGCATGGCCCTGGGGGTGGGGCGTGAAGCGCTCCTCGCTCTGCGACTTGTCGCCGCGCAGGGCCAGCACGCTGTGCAGCCCCAGGAAGTCCATATCGATCAGGGCGTCCTCGATGTCGTAGCGCGTGAGGCCGCCGCAGATCAGGTGCGGCACGGTCTCCACGCCGTATTTCCTGCCGATGGCGGCCGAGATGCCCACCGTGCCGGGGCGGCGGCGCATGACGTGCCGCTCCGTCGTTCCGTCCCCGCGGCGCGTCTCGACGATCGTTTCGCGGTGGAACGTGATGTTGATGTAGGCCGGGTCGAACTCCGCGAGGGGGTCGATGGTCGCGAACGCGGTCTGCATGCCGTCGCCCTTCAGAGGCGGCAGCAGCTCGAAGGCGAAGCGGGTTTTGCCTTGAGCCAGGGCGCTGTGTATGATGTCCGTTGCGTTCATAGGTTGTTCGGAATGATGCGGCGCACCGTGTCGGGCTCCAGCCCCCGGCGCCGGGCGTAGTCGCGCAGCTGTCCGTCGTCGATCGTTCCCACGGCGAAGTAGTCGGCGTCGGCCAGAAAGAGGCCGCAGAGCGCCTCGCCGGGGTCGATCATCCAGCTCTCGGTCAGCCGCATCGACGTGGTCCGTTCGACGCCCAGCAGGTCGAACACTTCGCGCTTGAGCGTGTGATCGGGCGTCGCGGGGTAGCCGAAGGCCATGCGGCGGCCGCGGTAGCGGCCGCGGAGCACCTCGTCGGGCGTCGGCACGGGCCCCTTCTCGTAGCCCCACATCTGGCGCCGCACGAAGAGGTGCACCGCCTCGGCGAAGGCTTCGGTCAGCCGGTCGGCCAGCAGTTTGGCCATGATGGCCGAGTAGTCGTCGCCCGCCTTGCGGAAGCGGGCCGTCAGCTCCTTGAGCCCCACGCCCGCCGTCAGGGCGAAGCAGCCGATCCAGTCGCCCGCGGGGGCGATGAAGTCGGCCAGCGAGCGGTTCCCGGCGCCGCGCGTCTGGTTGCGCAGCATGGCCAGGGGGTGTTCGCGCCCCTTGGGGTCGGTCACTATGATGTCGTCGCCCTCCGCGCGGGCCGGGAAGATGCCCGCAACGCCCTGCAAGGTCAGCAGCCGTTCGTCGCGGATGCGGCCTAACAGCGCCTGCGCGTCGGCCAGCAGCTTGCGCGCCTCGGCTCCCTTCTCGGGGTGGTCGAGGATTTCGGGGTAGCGCCCCTTGAGCTCCCAGGCCGGGAAGAAGAAGTTCCAGTCGATGTAGGGCTCCGCGTCGGCTATGTCGTAGTCGGGGAAGACCATGCGGCCCGGGTGGAGAGGCACGGCGGGCGTGTGTGCCGCAGAGGGACGGCTCTTGCGCGCTTCGGCCAGCGGCAGCAGGCTGCGGCGGCGTTCGTCGGTGAGGTATCTCGCACGCAGCTCCTCCTGTCCGGCCCGGATGCGGCGTACGTAGTCGTCCCGCTGCGGCCCGAGCAGTTCGGCCAGAATCTGCGTGTTGCGGCTGGCGTCGGAGGAGTGGACCACCGTGCCCGAGTATACGGGGGCGATCCTGACGGCCGTGTGCAGCTCCGAAGTCGTGGCGCCGCCGATGATGACCGGAATGCGCACGCCGCGCCGTTCGAGCTCCTCGCAGACGCGGATCATTTCGTCGAGCGAGGGGGTGATCAGGCCGCTCAGGCAGATGCAGTCGGCCCCCCACGCTGCGGCCTCGTCGGCGATGCGCTGCGCGTCGACCATCACGCCCAGGTCGCGGATCGCGTAGCCGTTGCAGGCCATGACCACCGAGACGATGTTCTTGCCGATGTCGTGCACGTCGCCCTTTACGGTGGCTATCAATACCTTGCCCGCCGCCGGCCGTTCCGCGCCCCCTTGCTTGATGTGGGGGGTCAGGGTCGCCACGGCGCGTTTCATCACGCGGGCCGTCTTGACCACCTGCGGCAGGAACATCTTGCCCTCGCCGAAGAGCGTGCCGACCCGCTCCATGGCGGGCATCAGCAGCCGGTCGATGACCTCCAGCGGGTCGCCCAGCGCGTGCATGGCCTCCAGCGCGTCGGCTTCGATGAAGTCGTCCGTGCCCCGCAGCATGGCGTGGGCGATGCGCTCTTCGAGCGTCCCCGTGCGCCAGGCGTCGGGCGTTTGCGGGCGGTTTCCGGTCTCCTGCCGCACCTGCTGGGCATAGTCGGCCAGCCGCTCGGCCGCGTCGGCCCGGCGGCAGAGGATGACATCCTCGACGCGCTCCAGCAGCTCGGGTTCGATGTCGCTGTAGACCCGCAGCATCTGGGGGTTGACGATGCCCATGTCCATGCCCGCCTCGATGGCGTGGTAGAGGAATGCCGAGTGCATCGCCTCGCGCACGGCGTTGTTGCCGCGGAAGGCGAACGAGAGGTTCGAGACGCCGCCCGAGACCTTGGCGTGGGGCAGGTTCTGCTTGATCCAGCGCGTGGCGTCGATGAAGGCCTTGGCGTAGCCGTCGTGTTCGGCGATGCCCGTTGCGACGGCCAGTATGTTGGGGTCGAAAACAATATCTTCGGCCGGGAATCCGTCGGCCGTGAGCAGGTCGTAGGCGCGGCGGGCCACCTCGATTTTACGTTCATAGGTGTCGGCCTGCCCCCGCTCGTCGAACAGCATGACTACCGCGGCGGCGCCGTAGCGGCGGATTTCGCGGGCCCGGCGCCGGAACTCCTCCTCGCCCTCCTTGAGCGAGATGGAGTTGACCGCTGCCTTGCCCTGCACGCACTCCAGTCCGGCCGTGAGCGTCTCCCACTTCGACGAGTCGATCATCACCGGAACGCGGGCTATTTCGGGTTCGGAGGCTGCCAGGTTGAGGAACGTGCGCATGGCTGCCGGACCGTCGATCAGGCCGTCGTCCATGCAGACGTCGATGATTTGTGCACCCGCCTCGACCTGCGCCCGGGCGACGGACACCGCCTGCCCGTAGTCGCCTTCGCGGATGAGCCGGGCGAACTTGGCCGAGCCGGCCACGTTGGTGCGTTCGCCCACGTTGACGAAATTGGCTTCGGGCACGATGCGCAGCGGCTCCAGACCGCTCAGCACCGTCTCGTGCTTCGGCGCCGGCAGCGGGCGCGGCGCATAGCGATCCACTCTTTTCCGCAGCTCGAAGATGTGTTCGGGCGTCGTGCCGCAGCAGCCGCCCACGATGTTGACCAGTCCGCGCCGCAGGTATTCGCCCACCTCCTCGGCGAACGTCTGCGGGGTCTCGTCGTAGCCGCCCATGAGGTTGGGCAGTCCGGCGTTGGGATAGACCGCCACACGGCATTCGGCCACCGCGGCCAGACGCTCCAGATAGGGCAGTAGCTGCCGGGCGCCGAACGAGCAGTTGAGGCTGACGGCCGCCGGTGCGATATGGGCCACCGAGGCATAGAACGCCTCGACGGTCTGTCCCGACAGCGTGCGGCCCGAGGGGGTCAGGGTGCCCGACACCATGACGGGCAGGCGCACGCCCCGCTCCCCGAAGCAGCGCTCGGCGGCGTGGATGGCGGCCTTGGCGTTGAGCGTGTCGAAGAACGTTTCGAGCATCACCAGATCGACGCCGCCGTCCATCAGGCCGCACAGCTGGTCGTAGTAGGCCGCCTCCAGCTCGGCGAAGGTCAGCTCGCGGGCCGCGGGGTCGTCGACCTTCGAGGAGAGCGACAGCGTATGGCTCGACGGGCCCACGGAGCCGCCGACGAAGCGGGGCCGCTGCGGATTGCGGGCCGTGAAGGCGTCGGCCGCGCTCCGGGCGATCCGGGCCGCGGCGCGGGATATTTCGTAGGCATGCTCCCCGAGCGAGTAGTCGCGCAGCGAGATGGCGTTGGCGTTGAACGAATCGGTGGTGACGATGTCGGCTCCGGCCGCGAGGTATTTTTCGTGAATGGCCCGCACGGCGTCGGGCTGCGTGAGGGCCAGAAGGTCGTTGCATCCCTTCAGACGCCCGGGCCGGCCGCGGAACCGGTCGCCGCGGAAATCCTCCTCCGAGAATCCGTAACGCTGGATCATCGTGCCCATCCCGCCATCCAGAAGCAGGATGCGCGATGCGAGAAGTTCGTCGAGTGTGGCCGCCATGTTATTCTGCGATGAGTTCGATTTCGAAAAGTTTGCTCCAGTTCTTGCCCGTGACGAAGATGCGCTTGCCGTCGGCGTCGTAGGCGATGCCGTTCAGCACGTCGGTTTCGGGTCCCCGTTCGCTCTCGGGCAGCAGTCCCGCGAGGTCGACCGTCGCCTCGACGACGCCCGTCGCCGGGTCGATGATCGCAATGAGGTCGGTGGTGTAGACGTTGGCCCAGATCTTCCCCTCGATCCACTCCAGTTCGTTCAGAAAGCCGAGGGGCTCTCCCCGGTAGGTCACCGTCGTGCGCTTTTCGCGCCGGAACGTTTCGGGGTCGACCGTGAAGATCGTCTCCGTGCCGTCGGACAGGTAGAGCCTCTCGCCGTCGGTGGTCAGCCCCCATCCTTCGCCCGGATAGCGGAAGTCGCGGATTTTCCGCATGCCGTCCGTCGTGTCGTAGACGTGGCAGACGTTCGACTGCCAAGTGAGCTGGTAGAGTTTGCCGTCCATAAGGGCGATGCCTTCGCCGAACTCCGAGCGCGGCAGCCGGGCCACCGTTTCGCTGCGGCCGCTCGCGAGGTCGGTTCGCCGGACGACCGACTGCCCGCACTGTCCCGTGCCCTCCCACATCGTGCCGCCGACGTACTGCAGCCCCTGGGTGTAGGCGTCGGTGGGGTGGGGGTAGGTCGCGCGGATGCGGTAGGTGTAGCGGACGGGCTCGCCGGCCGCCGAAGCGGTTTGCGGAGCCGCGGCCGCATGGCTGCTTCGGGGGGTGCTGCCGCCGCAGGCCGTCAGCGAGGCCAGCAGCAGAAGCAGGAGCGTTTTGTTCTTCATGTCATGACGGATCATCGGACAAAGGTAAGTATAATCCCGATAAGAACGGCCGGTCGGGAATTAAAAATACATGGCAGCCGGAGAAACCCGGCGTTTCGGGAGCCGCCGGCGATTTTCGGGATGCGATATTTCGTTTTTTAACGGAAAATTCGTACCTTTGCCCACCGATTCCGACACGAAAACGACGAAACGACAAAATAAAGTATTCCCAATATGAAAATCGTAAGAGAACAACGCGAGGAGAACAATTCGCTGCTGCGGGTGACGGTCGACGAGTCCGACTACGGCCAGCAGGTCGAGAAGGCGCTGCGCGACTATCGTCGCAAGGCCAACATTCCGGGTTTCCGTCCGGGCATGGTGCCCATGGGCATCGTCAGGAAGATGTACGGCAAGGGCGTTCTGGCCGAGCAGTCGTACCGCACGGCGTCGAACGCCGCTTTCGAGTACCTCCAGAAGGAGAAGATCGACTATCTGGGCGACGTGATCCCCTCGGACGAGCAGGGCGACTTCGATTTCGAGAACGGCCGGGAGTTCGAATTCGTCTTCGAGATCGGCGAGGCCCCCGAAATCAAGCTCGACCTCACGGAGAAGGACAAGCTGACCTACCACCGCATCAAGGTCGACAAAAAGATGCACGACGACTACCGTTCGAACTTCCTGCGCCGCTTCGGCCGTCTGGCCGACGCCGAGGAGGTGACTTCGGACGAAGCGCTGAGCGTGACGCTCGATAACGGCGAGATGAACATTACGGACGCCTACGTGGGGCTCGTATCCATGTCGGAGGAGGAGCGCAAGCCCTTCATCGGCAAGAAGGTGGGCTACAAGACGACGGTCGATGTCAACGAGCTCTACAAGAACCCCGCGCAGCGCGCCGCCGTGCTTCAGGTCAAGGAGAGCGAGCTGGAGGGCGTCAATCCCGAATTCACGCTCGAGATCACGCGGATCCGCAAGTTCGCCGAGCCCGAGCTCACCGAGGAGTTCTTCAAGATGGCCTTCCCGGCCGGCAACGTGACCTCGGAGGCCGAGCTGGACAAGTTCGTCGACGAGGAGATCGGCCGCGAGCTTTCGCGCGAGAGCGACTACCTCTTCACGCTCCAGCTGCGCGACTATCTGGTGAAGAAGGCCGCGCTGAAGATGCCCGAGGCGTTCCTCAAGCGCTGGCTCTACACGATCAACGAGGGCAAGTTCACGATGGAGGAGATCGACAAGGATTTCGCGCAGTTCCTCAAGATGTTCACCTGGAACTACCTCCAGAAGCACTTCATCCAGTCGGAGCAGATCACCGTCTCGAAGGAGGAGGCCGCAGCCGAAGCCAAGGCGCTGGCCGCCGCGCAGTTCGCCCAGTACGGCATGCCGTCGGCGCCCGACGACATGCTCGCCGGTTATGCCGAGAAGATTCTCGCCGACAAGGAGCAGAGCCAGAAGATCTACGAGAAGCTCTACGAGGTGAAGGTCGTCGAAGCCGTCAAGGGAAAGATCAAGGTGACGGAAAAAGCCGTATCCGCCGACGATTTCGCCAAATTGGCGCAGACGCTTTAGAATTTCCCGGAAAAACCGTACCTTTGGACTTTGCAGGCGTGATGTTTGCAAAGTCCTTTTTGTGAACGGAAACGAAAAAAACTCCTATTTTACTTGCAGTCATGTCCGAATTCGAAAAATACGCACGCGGCAAATGCGGGATCAGTTCGCTGAAACTGCATGACTTCCGCTCCGCGACGGCTTCCTATGTCTCGCCGACGATCATCGAGGAGCGCCAGCTGAACGTCGCCACGATGGATGTCTTCTCGCGGCTGATGATGGACCGCATCATCTTCCTGGGCGCACCCATCTACGACGATGCAGCCAACATCATCCAGGCGCAGCTGCTCTTTCTGGAGTCGGTCGACGCCGAAAAGGATATTCAGATCTACATCAACTCGCCGGGCGGCTCGGTGTCTGCCGGACTGGGCATCTACGACACCATGCAGCTGGTTTCGTCCGACGTGGCGACCATCTGCACGGGACTGGCGGCCTCGATGGCCGCCGTGCTGCTGACGGCCGGAGCTTCGGGCAAACGCTCGGCGCTGCCCCATTCGCGGGTGATGATCCACCAGCCGCTGGGCGGCGTTCAGGGCCAGGCCTCCGACATCGAGATCACGGCCCGGGAGATCGCCAAGACCAAGCGCGAGCTTTACGAAATCCTGTCGGCCCACTCGGGCGTTCCGATCCGGAAAATCGAAAAGGATGCCGACCGCGACTACTGGCTTACGGCCTGCGAGGCCCGCGACTACGGACTGATCGACGAAGTGCTCGAAAAACGAGAGAAACGATGACCCAGAACAACAACCGCAACAATCATAACAACCGCACGAACCGCCGCGACGGCGACGGAGGCGACCGCTGCTCGTTCTGCGGTGCGCGCCGCGACGAGGTGCAGGCGATGTTCGGTTCCGCGAGCGGCGCCAACATCTGCAACGAATGCATCGAGAACGGCTACCGGATGCTCGAGGAGAACGACCGCATGATCCGGCGCGGCCTTGCGGAGCCGCTCGAACGCGACCAGCTGCTCAAGCCGGCCCAGATCAAGGACCTGCTCGACCAGTATGTGATCGGCCAGGACGCCGCCAAGCGCTATCTTTCGGTGGCGGTCTACAACCATTACAAACGGCTGCTTCAGACGGAGGAGAAGGACGAGGTGGAGATCGACAAGTCGAACGTGGTGCTGGTCGGTCCGACCGGCACGGGCAAGACCCTCATGGCCCGCACGATCGCCAAACTGCTCAAGGTGCCTTTCACCATCGTCGATGCCACGGTGCTCACCGAGGCCGGATATGTGGGCGAGGACGTCGAGAGCATTCTCTCGCGTCTGTTGCAGGTCGCCGACTACAACGTGGCCCGGGCCGAGCGCGGCATCGTCTTCATCGACGAGATCGACAAGATCGCCCGCAAGGGCGACAACCCCTCGATCACGCGCGACGTGTCGGGCGAGGGCGTGCAGCAGGCGCTGCTGAAGATTCTCGAAGGCACGACGGTCAACGTTCCGCCCCAGGGCGGGCGCAAGCACCCCGACCAGAAGTTCATTCAGGTCAATACGCGCAACATCCTGTTCATCTGCGGCGGCGCGTTCGACGGCATCGAGCGCAAGATCGCCCAGCGGCTCAACACCCGGGCCGTGGGGTACGGCCGTTCGGGCGGCGCGCACATCGACCGCAACAACCTCATGCAGTACGTCACGCCCCAGGACCTCAAGTCGTTCGGGCTGATTCCCGAGCTGGTGGGGCGGCTGCCGGTGCTGACCTTCATGCAGCCGCTGGGGCGCGACGCCCTGCGGCGCATCCTCACCGAGCCGAAAAATGCCATTGTCAAACAGTACCAGCGGCTCTTCGAGCTGGACGGCGTGACGCTCGAGTTCGACGAGGGGGCGCTGGACTACATCGTCGACAAGGCCGTCGAATTCAAGCTGGGCGCCCGGGGGCTGCGGTCGATCTGCGAGGCGGTGATGATGGACGCCATGTTCGAGCTGCCCTCGTCGGGCGAGCGGAAGTTCACCGTGACGCAACCCTATGCGAGCGAAAAGATCGGACAGGCCAACTATCTGTCGCTCAAACAGGTCGGGTAGCCGCCGTTTTCGATCCGCGGGCTTCGTCTGAAGACTGCGGCCCGGCGGAGAGCCGGACCGGCGTCTGTCCGGACGCCTGGTTTGCGGACTTCGGTTCCGCCCCGAATGCTTCGTTTCGGCAAAAAATCGAATCGGTGTTTGTTTTTGCGCCCGGTTTTCGTACCTTTGATCTGCCGGAATGCGATTGTCGGCGCCCGGGACGGCGATTCCCGGACAGGTTACGGAATATGTCATCATAAAATACGGATTATCAACATGTCATCTACCAATTCCAAGCTTACTCGTGCGGCGGACAACATCCGCATCCTTGCGGCCGCCATGGTTGAAAAGGCCAAATCGGGGCATCCGGGCGGTGCCATGGGCGGTGCCGATTTCATCGCGCTGCTCTACACCGAGTTCCTGCGTTACGATCCCGAGCGGATGGACCATCCGTTCCGCGACCGGTTTTTCCTCGACCCGGGCCACATGTCGCCGATGCTCTACGCCACGCTGGCGCTGGCCGGGCACTATTCGATCGAGGACCTGCAGTCGCTGCGCCAGTGGGGGAGCGTGACGCCGGGCCATCCCGAGGTGGATGTGATGCGCGGAGTGGAGAATACGTCGGGACCGCTGGGTCAGGGCCATGCCATGGCCCTGGGCGCCGCGATCGCCGAGCGCTTCATGGTCGCCCGCTTCGGCGAGTGGATGGCGCATAAGACGTATGCCTATATTTCGGACGGCGCCGTCGAGGAGGAGATTTCGCAGGGCGTGGGCCGCATCGCCGGCCACCTGGGCCTCGCGAATTTCATCATGTACTACGACTCGAACAACATCCAGCTCTCGACCAAGGTCGAGGAGGTCGACACCGAGAACGTCGCGCAGAAATACGAAGCCTGGGGCTGGAACGTCCTTTCGGTGGACGGACATGACATCGAGGCGCTGCGCGGAGCCCTCGCGGCGGCCAATGCCGAGACCCAGCGTCCGACGCTCATCATCGGACGCACCGTCATGGGCAAGGGCGCTCTGGCCGCCGACGGTTCGAGTTTCGAGGACAAGGTTTCGACCCACGGCCAGCCGCTGTCGGCTGCCGGTGCTGACTTCGCCGCCACGGTGAAGAATCTGGGCGGCGATGCGGAGCAGCCGTTCGCCGTGTTCGGGGAGAGCCGCGAGCTCTTCGCCGCACGCCGGGAGGCGCTGCGCGAATGGGCGGCGCAGATGGCCTCGACGGAGAAGAGCTGGCGTTCGCAGAACAAGGAGCTCTCCCGCAAGCTCGACCGCTTCCTCAATGGCGAACTTCCCGAGATCGACTACAAGTCGGTCGAGATGAAGGCCGACGTGGCCACGCGCGCCGCTTCGGCGACGGTTCTGGGCCTCTATGCCGAAAAGATCGACAACATGATCGTCGCTTCGGCCGATCTGTCGAATTCGGACAAGACCGACGGCTTCCTCAAGAAGACCAAGGCGTTCGTCAAGGGCGACTTCACGGGCAAATTCTTCCAGGCCGGTGTCTCGGAGCTGACGATGGCCTGCGTGATGAACGGCATGGCCCTGCACGGCGGCGTCATTCCGGCCTGTGGCACGTTCTTCGTCTTCAGCGACTACATGAAGCCGGCCGTGCGTCTCTCGGCGCTCATGCGGCTGCACGTGATCTACATCTGGACCCACGATTCGTTCCGTGTGGGCGAGGACGGACCTACGCACCAGCCCGTCGAGCATGAAGCCCAGATCCGCCTGATGGAGCATCTGAAGAACCATCGGGGCGAACGTTCGATGGTGGTGCTGCGCCCGGCCGACGGCGAAGAGACCGTCATGGCGTGGAAGACGGCCGTCGAGGAGCACCGCCCCGTGGCGTTGATCCTCTCGCGGCAGAACATCAAGAATCTGCCTACGCTGGGCCGCAGCCGCCGCGAGGAGGCCGCGCAGGTGAGCAAGGGCGCCTATGTGGTGATGGATGCCGCCAAACCGGCCGCCGTGCTGGTGGCCACGGGCTCCGAGGTCGCGACGCTCGTCGAGGGTGCCGAGCTGCTGGCCGCCGAGGGCATTCCCGTGCGCGTGGTCAATGTTCCGAGCGAGGGTCTATTCCGCGACCAGCCCAAATCCTACCGCGAGAGCGTCCTGCCGCAGGGCATCGTCCGCTATGGTCTGACGTCGGGTCTTCCGGTCAACCTGCTGGGCCTCGTCGGCGAGTCGGGCATGATCCACGGGCTCGATCATTTCGGCTACTCCGCACCCTACAAGGTGCTCGACGAGAAGTTCGGTTACAACGGTGCGACCGTCGCCGCCGAAGTGAAGAAGTTGCTCAAAAAGTAGGTGGCTACGGTTTCGGCGGCAACGACCTTCAGGTCGCCGCCGAAGTGAAGAAGTTGCTCAAAAAGTAGGAGGTTCCGGTTTCGGCGGCAACGACCTTCAGGTCGCCGCCGAAGTGAAGAAGTTGCTCAAAAAGTAGGAGGTTCCGGTTTCGG
>USCH01000034.1 GCA_900553175.1 uncultured Alistipes sp.
GCGCATCGCGCCGAAGACGAAATTCGTCCCTCCGGCGTCCAGAGTCACTACCGTGCGGTTGTCGTGCGTGTACATGGCTACAAGATACTGCTTTTTTTCGTAAATTCGATAATCTCGGGAATATAACCGAAAGCGAGCCCCGTCACGGTGTCGGCGCATCCGTAATAGACGGCGAGGCGCCCGGTGGCGGGATCGTGCAGCGCCGCGCACGGGAACGTCACGTTCGGAACGTCGCCCATGCATTCGTAGGTCTCGCGCGGCGAAATGAGGTACTCCCCGCTGCGGGCGATCACCTTCCAGGGTTCATCCAGATCGAGCAGAGCCGACCCGAAAGCGTAGACATACCCGTTGCACGAGCGCAGCACGCCGTGGTAGAGCAGCAGCCATCCCTCGCTCGTCTCGATGGGCACGGGACCCGCACCGATCTTCATGCACTGCCAGGCGCTCTTCTCGAACTCGGCGGGCGCCATGACGTGCCGGTGGCGGCCCCAGAACACCAAATCGGGGCTCTCGGAGTAGAAAATATCGCCGAACGGCGTGTGCCCCGTATCGCTCGGACGCGAAAGCATCGCATAGCGGCCGCCGATCTTGCGCGGGAACAGGACCCCGTTGCGGTTGTAGGGCAGGAAAGCGTTTTCGAGCTGGTGGAACGTCTCGAAATCGTCGGTCCACGCCACGCCGATCGTCGGTCCGTGATAGCCGTTGCACCACGTGACATAGTATTTGTCGCCGATCCGCGCCACCCGGGGGTCGTAGCCGTAGACCCATGCGCCCACCTCGGCGTCGGCATCCGTCAGCCGGATGTCCTCCTCCTCGATGTCCCACCCGATGCCGTCGACCGAGAATCCGACGTGCAGCCGCATGCGGCGGTTACGATCGTCGCAGCGGAAGACGCCGGCGTAGTTGTACCGGCCCTTTCTGAACGGCACGACGGCCGAATTGAAGATCGAGTTCGACGTCGACAGCGCATCGCGCCCGATGATCGGATTCTGGGAATAGCGCCACATCGCGCGCGTGCAGCCCGCAGGACGATCCTCCCACGGCATGTCCGGAAGCGCCGGACCCGCAATTTTCAGATTGTTCATCGTCTTATTTTTCAGATTGTTCATCATACGTAAAGGGCACGAAGCGCGTCATGACGAAGACCGGAACCGTCGCCGCCATCACGGCCAGGAAGAAGAACCGGTATCCCAGCCAGTCGCTCAGGAATCCCGACGCCATGCCCGTCACCATGACCGAGAGGTTCATGATGCCCGACGCGAAGGCATAGTGCGCCATGCGGTAAGGCCCCGGCGCCACCTGCTGCATCATGTAGAGCGTCAGACCGACGAAGCCGAATCCGTAGCCGAAATATTCGATCAGGATTCCGCCCCCCACCAGCCACATCGACTGCGGCTGGAACCACGCCAGCAGCGCATAGACCGCAAACGGGAGGTTGAAGACGCACACCAGCGAGAGGAGCGTGCGCCGCAGCCCCCGGCCGGCGATGTAGTAGCCCGCCAGAAGCGATCCCAGGAGGAACGCCCCGGCGCCGAACGTGCCGTAGTAGAGGCCTATCTGCTGGTTCGAAAGCCCCAGACCGCCCTCGGCGAGCGGCGTCTTCAGGAACAGCGGCACGATCTTCATCACGAAACCCTCGCCCAGACGGTAGAGGATGATGAAAGCGATCGAGGTCCAGATGTGCGGCTTGCGGAAAAAGTCCGCGACCACGGCCCGCAGTCCGGCGATCCCCTCGCTGAGCGAATGGCCCTCCGCAGCGGCCGCACCGCCCTGCGGAAGCACCTTCAGGTGCCACAGCCCGGCAGCGACCAGCAGGACGCAGAGGATCGCGAGAATGACGGTCCACGACATGCCGAAAGCCTCCGTCTCGCCGGCCGTGCGGCCCGCGAAACCCTTGCAGAGCCATCCGGCCAGCCACACCAGACCGCCCGTGGCGACCAGCTTGGCGAGGTTGTAGAACGCCCCCTGCCAGCCGATGTACCTGGCCTGCTGTTCGGCGGTGAGCTCCGACATGTAGACGCCGTCGGCCGCGATGTCGTGCGTCGCGCCGCTGAACGCCACCACGGCGAACAGAGCGATGGTCACGGCGAAGAACGACGGCAGCTGGAGCGCCAGCGCCGCCAGCCCGAACAGCACGCCGCTCAGGAGCTGCGTCGCGACTACGAAAAATTTCTTGGTGCGGTAGAGCTCCAGAAAGGGGCTCCAGAGGAATTTGATCGTCCACGGCCACATGATGAGCGAGGTCCAGAAGGCGATCTGCGCGTCGCTCACGCCCATATCCTTGTAGAGAATCGCGGCCACCATGTTCAGCACCACGAACGGAAGTCCCATCGCGAAATAGAGCGACGGCACCCAGCGCAGGGGCGAAGCGGAGGTTTTCTTCATCTTGTTATCCATTCGGATTCGGTTTTAGCGGACGCCGCACCTCCGGCCGAAGCCGGGGGCCGCATCCGTCATTGAAACAATCGGTCCAGCAGTGCCGCCCGTTCGTCGGTCAGCCGGGCCATGCGCTCGATCTCCAGCTGGTAGGTCCGCGCCGGCATGTTGGCTTCGCCGCTGTACTGGTAGTAGAAGGGCCATACCGTGAAATTCGCCTCGATGGACTTCGCCATGGCGGCGGGCATCTGCCGGAGCTGCTCTTTGGTCAGGGCGATCAGCTCGTCCTTGCGGGCCGCCCAGCGCCGGGCGACGAACGCGCGGAACGTCTCGTCGCTCCAGAAGCGCCAGAACCAGTCGTTCTCGACGTAGGAGGGCATCCAGAATCCGGCGTAGATCATCAGGCTCGACAGCGGCTGGTATTGCGAATGGGGCACGCGCTTGTCGTTGTTCCAACCCTTATCGCAGTCCCAGATCGGGCCGAAGAAGAACTTGTCGACATCGCGGCGCTTGTAGAGGTAGGTGCTCGTGTAGCCGTCGAGGTCGCCCGCCAGCTCCTTGATGATGATGAAGTCGGCCAGCGTCTTCTCGTCGAACCACTTGCGCCATCCGTTCTGCGGGTCCTTGTAGTTCGAGCCGTAGAGCGCCTGCTCGGCCTTGCCGATGAAGTCCGAGATGTAGGCGTACTGCTCGGGCTTGCACTCGTCGTCCTTGGGATACTTGTAGGTCATCTTGACGTTTTTCACGGCCGAGTAGAAGTTGCCCTCGTGGATGTCGGTCTCGACGATATAGCCGCCGCCGATGTCGTCCGACGAGGATTTGTCGTCGAGCTTCTCCACGGCGATGCGGCCTCCGTCGCGCTCCATCTGGTCGCTCATCTGGTAGACGCCCAGATACTCGCCGTCGAGGTGCACGGTGCGGCCCGTGTCGCTGTAATAGTAGTCGCCCGTGTAGTAGACGTTGACGAATTTCGACGAAGCGGTGAAGAGCACGGCGGCAGGATCGTGCCAGCCCTCGGCCTCATTGAAGAGCAGCCGCGAATATTCGAACGCGATGTGCGTGCGGATCAGCGACTTGTCCATATCCTGCGCCAGCAGCACCCAGCTCTTGGCCTTGGTGTGGTTCAGACCGATCGGGCTGAACTTCTCGGGAAACTTCATGCGGAACGGCTTCTTCGGGAGGCCCCACGTCGAGTTGCCGCGTCCGCGCATCTCGATCGTCTTGCCGTTTTCGGCCGTGTTCCACCACCCCTCGCCGGTCGAACCGGGGGTCTTGTCGTAGAGCTCGATCTTCGTGTCGACGTAGCGCTCCTTGCCGTTGATGATCGACGCGGGCTGCATGTGCAGCACGGCCAGCTCGCGGCCGATCTGCGGGCAGTTGAGCGACACGGTGTAGGTTTTGCGGTCGCCGTTCTCGGCTTCGATCTCCAGCGTCACGTCGTCGGCGAACGAAACGGGCGTCCGGCCCGGAACGACCTCCACGCCGTCGACGAGCGCCCGGGCGCCGTCGAATTCGAACGAGGGGATCATCATTTCGGGATCGGCCCCCTCGATCCACCTGAGGTACATGGCCGACAGCTTCGACCCCTCGGTCTCGAACGCGATGTCCCTGACGAGCGCGGGGTTCAGCGCCCGGTCGATCGAGAACGAGAGCAGCTCGCAGGCGTCGTCGAGGCGCTTGAGCTGCGTGAGGACGATTTCAACGGGCTCGCACTCCGAAGCGGAGACCGTGACGGTCGCCGTGCGCACGTCGCCCTCATTGGCGGCGACGGCGAAGACGAGGTTCTCCTTGTCGAGCGCGGGTTTGTAGGAGACTTCGCACCACTTTTCGCTGCAAGCCACCTGCACGCCGCTGCGGTTGGTCGTGACCGTAGCCGTCAGGGTCGTGCCCTCGACGGGGATTTCCGCGAATTCGGCGGGCGTCACCGTCAGGAACGGACCGGGCTCGCGGGCCTGTTGTCCGATCGCGATTTCGACGGGTTCGCACCCCTCGGCGCTCACCGTGACGGTCGCCGTGCGGCGCTCCTCGTCGGGATTGGGCAGCACGGTCAGCTCCAGATTATCGGCAGCGGCATCCGGCAGCAACTCCGCCTCGCACCACTCGGCCGAACTCTTCAGCGACACGGTGCGATTGGACGACACGGTCGCCCGAAGCACGTCGCCGTCGGCACCCACCTCGTCGAACGACGCAGGCTTGACGGTCAGGAAAGGTTCGTCTATGACGGGGTCGACGGCGGGATCGACGATCTGTTGGTCGTCGTCGGAGCAGGCTCCGACAAGCGCGCCCGCCAACAGGGCGCACCCGAACAGCAGGTATCGGAAAGAGAGTTTCATGGAATTTCGGTTCTTGTTTCGGTTTGTAAGTTTCCGGGGAGCGCCGTTCGCACGGGCCGCTCCGATTCGAAAGCGGCCGGGCCCGAAGGCCCGGCCGCAGACGTTCATCGTTTATTCGGGGATTCCGATCAGGGCAGACTTGCCTCCACCCAGTTCATGCCCGAGTCGCCGACCTGGTTGTTACCCGAAGAACGGACGTTGATCTCACCCATCATGTTGTTGCCCGACGTCGAGGAGTCCTTCACGAAGAAATCCTTGCCCGGCTCGCCGGGACCGTTGAGTTTCCAGTAGCCGACCAGACCTTCCGATGCGGGATCGACCTGATAGAAGTGGTTCTCGGCCTGGATCTCCTCCTCCTCGAGCGCACGGTTCCAGACGCGGACCTCGGACATGTAGCCCGGGAACCAGCGGTCGGCATTGTAGGCGTAACCGATCCAGAATGCGCGGCTATAGTCGGATTCGTAGCCGCCGTAGGCCACATTGAGGCTCGGCAGGAAGCTGTAATACGAATAATCCGTATACTTGAACTCGCCGTCGATGTAGAAGTAGAGGTCGCCTCCGTTCCAGGTCACGGCAATGTGATACCAGCGGTCGAGTTCGGAGAGCGTCAGCGCAGCATCCGTGTAGTTGCCGCGGCTGGTGGCCAGCTGAATCTGGTTCCAGGGCACGCCCACGTCGCCCAGACGGAGCAGGAACTTGCCCTCGATACCCATAATGGTCGACAGCGTGCCATCCTTGCGGGCCTCCTGGATGTTGACCAGCGCCTCGAGAGTACCGGCCTTCATCTGGTTGAGCGGCGCAGCATTGGTTATGTAGGGGAAGTAGCAGCGGGCATAGCGCATGTCGGCCACGCACTCGATCAGACCCTTGGGCTTCTGCAAGATCGTCAGCGAAACGGTCACGGGATCGGCATTCTCGGGGCCGTTCTTCTCGGTGAGCGTCACCGTGCACGAACGTGCGGGGTTCTCGCCCAGCTCGGTCACCGTGAAGGTCATGTTGCCCTCGGCATAGTTGTCGTAGGTGAGCCAGCCGTTGCCCTCCTCGCCGAGCGTCACGTCGAATTCGACGTTGGCCGTCACGGGAACGGCGATCGACTGAGCCTCGACGGTGGCGAAATAGGCCACCTTCTCGAGTTCGATCTTCGACTCGGGGAGCTGAACGACCTTGAACGTATCCGCACCGGTCTTGGCGCCCTTGATCGTCACGGTAGCCTCGCGGGCCGTCTCGCCGTCGTTCTGCGCCATGGCGAAGTAAGCCGTCACGTCCTTCTCCGAACCGCCGTCGGTCGGGCGGGAGATCGAGTAGGTCAGCCAGCCCTCCTCCTCCGAAACGATCTCGGCCGTCAGGTCGCGGTAGCTGGCATCCGTGGTCAGCGTCACGGCCAGACGCTTCTCCTCCTTATAGGAGAGACGCATCTCCTTGTTCGAGGTGATCTCGAGCAGCTCTTCGGGCTGCGCCTTCACCACGATCTGGAAAGCCACCTGCTTGTCGCCCATCTTGAAGAGGTAGTCGGCGGTCTTGTCCTCGTAGGTGTCGTTGGGGTCGACGTCGAACGTCACCTCGGCACCGTCCTCACCGCTCGTTGCGGAGGGGTGAACGTAGCTGTACGAGCCTTCGAGCGACCATGCGGCCGAGCTGGTGACCAGCACCTTCACCTGTCCGCCTTCGCAGGGCAGCAGGTTCGACTCCTCGGGATAGGTGAGCTCCAGCAGAGCCTCGGCCTCCGGAGCCTTTTTCTTGAGCGTGATGGCGAACATCGCATCTTTCTTGCCGCATGCGAACGTGTAGACAAAGGTGCGGTCCTCCTCCTGGTCGTTGGCCTTGACCGTGAAATTCACGACATCGCCGTCCTCGCCCTCCAGCGCCGAAGGGGTTACGAAATCGTTGTCCTCGCCCGTGAGCGTCCATTTGCCCGAGCTGGTGACCATCGCCGACACCGTGCCGCCCTTGCTGCTGACGGTGGCTGCCGTCGGAGCGACCTCAATGGCGTCTTCCACAGGCTGCGGCGTCACCTCGTCCTCGCTGTCGTTGCAGGCCGTGCCCAGCACGAGAGCGGAAGCAGCGAAAAGAAGTAATTTGGAAATTTTCATATGTTCTGAATGGTTTGAATCGGTTTGTTTACGACCGGACCGGGCCGATCGCTGTCATTTCCGCGCGGCCGCCGGCACCCCGGCCGGAGCCGGGATGCACGACCGCATCGGAGAAATTAGTTGATCGGATGGGGATTGGGATCGTACTCGCCCTCGCGGATCTTGTTGTAGACGTTCTTGGGATCGAGCACCGTCTGTCCGTAGCAGCCCTGCGCCACGTTGCGGAACTGCTGGAGCGAGTGTGTGCGGTTGCTCGAAACCGTACCCGTTCCCGAAGGATCGAATGCGAACCACATGATCCAGCCGTAGCCCTGATCCATCAGGCTCTTGGCGGCATCCGCACCGATGCTGTAACCGTAGTTGAGCTGGATCGAGTTGCCGGCGCAGCCGCTCTTGTCCATACCTCCGACCGGACTTGCCGCTATGCCGTAGTCGGCGCAGACGTTGTCGACGAACGAAGCGGGCTCATAGGTCGTGCCGTCGACGGTCACCGAAGGCAGGTTCGAACGGATGTAGCCCAGGTAGTAGAGGTGAATCCAGGTCTCCCACGGGCAGAGCTCCTTCATGGCTTTCTTGGTCTCGTAGAGCAGACGTGCGGCCTGCGTCGAGCTGGGACCGGCGAACCACTCGGTCGACGAATAGCTGTAGGACGAATACTCGTCGTCGAAGCCGATACCGTCGAGCTTGTAGTCGAGGCAGATCTGAGCCAGCTCACGGCCGAACTCCTGGCAGCCGTAGTCGCTCAGGCCGGCCACACCGGCGCGGTCGTGGTTGCCCAGAATGTCGAGCAGCACCTTGATGCCCTTCTTGCGCAGCGGCTGGAGCAGCTCCTCGGAGTTGTCGAGCAGCGCCTGAACGTTGGGGTTGGCTGCCATGTAGACGCGCTGCGTCGTAGCGTTCCAGTTGATGTTGCCGGCGAAGAGCACGACAGCGTCGAAGAAGGGCTGTCCGTCCTCGAGCACATACTCCAGAGCGTTGAGCGGGTTGCAGTCGTTGACCTCGAAGTAGCAGATGTTGCGGATCTTCTTCGAGCTCATGCGCGATACGAGGATGTCGGCATAGGCGGCATCGGCCTTGACGGTGACATTGGCCGACTTGGCGACAGCCTGAAGCGGCAGCATGTAGGTCGTCACATAGGCGATCTGCTCGGCATCCGGGGTGATCGTCACCTCGACCGAAGCGGAGGTCTCGCCGGCAGGAACGGTCAGGATGCCGTCGTTGGCGACGCTGTAGAGACCCTCGGGGAAGACTTCATATTCGGTGTTGTTGTCGAAGTTCCACTCCTCGACATGCTGTGCGTCGAAAACGAGCTCCACCTGCACGTCGGCGGCGGCAGCCTTCTCGAGCGTGAAGGTCAGGGTCTTCACCACGGCCTCGGTGGCATCGTGCGCGAACTCGACCTTCGCATCGGCAACCGAAAGCGAACCGGCGATCTTGTCGCCGGGAACATCGGGATCCTCTTCGCCGGCCTTCTGCGACACGGCGATGCGCACCGACTTGTCACCCTCGCTCGACTTCACGACGATCTGGCCCACGTTGGCCTCGCCCGTGTTATCCTTGGCGTTGACGGTCAGCTTGTTGCCGTTCTTCTCGGCCGTCATCCACGCTTCGGGATAGGTGAACGTCCAGTCGGGAGCGTTGGTCGAAACGGTCAGCTCGACGGGCTGGTTGCCCTTGGCCTCGAATTCGATGGCCGACGCGGGCGTCACGCTCAGCACGATCTCACCGGCCTGGACACCTGCCTGCATCACGTTGATCTTAACGGGCTCGGCATTGCCGGCCATGATCGTGATACGGCCCGGACGAACGGCCTCGGTCATGTTGGCCTCGGCATTCACCTTGAGCTGGTTGCCCGCCTTGGTGGCCGAAATCCACTCGGCGCTCTTCTCGAACGTCCAGTCCGCGGCATCGGTCTCGACCGTCAGCACGACGTCCTCGTTGCCGTCGGCCTGGAGCGTAATGCCGGTCGAAGGAGTCACCTTCAGCGTGTTGGGCGTGTCCGTATCGTCCGAATCGTTACACGAGACGAACGACCCCGAGCAAATGGCAAACGCACTTGCCAAAAGCATCGAAAATACTCTCTTTTTCACGTGATAATTGGATTAAAAAGGTTAATAAAGTTAAAAGTGGTTATGTCTTGAATTTCATTCTTCCATTTCTCGCCTCGGCATAGCCCGTGCAAGCACGGCTCTGCGCTCGGCTTATCGGAATGTTTCGTTTCGCTACTCTTCGGGAAGCGCGACATTCACCCAGTTCACATCGCTCTGGGTCTTCATGTCGAAACCGCTGGGGCTGTAGTCGCGAACGGTGGTTCCGGGCGTGCGGTCATCGAATTTCCAGTAGGCCACCAGACCTTCCGACGAGGGATCGATCTTGTAGAAGTGGTTCTCGGAATTGATCTCGGCAGCCGTGAGCGCCTTGTTCCAGATGCGGACCTCGCTCATCATGCCGTCGAAACGACGCTGGTAGAAATCCTCGCCATCGCTCACGAGCTTGTAGGAGTGGCCCACCCAGAAGCAGCGGGGCCGGCCTTCGGTCTCGTCGGAGTGGGGAACGGCGAAATTGATGTTGTCGATCAGCACGGGGCCGTCGGGGCTCGAAACCAGGGCCTGGGTCGTCTCCTTGAGCTTGCCGTCGATGTAGACCGAGATCGTTCCGTGATCGAAGGTCACGGCGATGTGCGTCCAGGTGAACTGCTTCAGGTCGAAACGGCGGTCGGCAGAGGCCGGAATCTTGCCGCGGGAGGGAGAGGTCACCTCATCGGTGACCTTCTTGGCATAAGCCACCTGCAACTGGTTCGTGGGAACGCCGGTATCGCCCAGACGCACCAGGAACACATCCTCGATGCCCATGATCGTCGAGATTTCCCGATTGAAGGAGTTGGCATAGACGAGCGCCTCGAGCGTGAAGGTCTCCATGTCCTTCACGGCCTCGGTTTCGGCCGTCCACTCGGGATAGGCGAGGTTGTTCTCCATGTCGGCCACGACATTGATGAGCGAAGCCTTCGAGAAGATGAAGTAGACCGTGCGGGCGCTCTCCAGCACCTCCATGCCGTCGGCCGAAGCGATCTTCATCGGCAGCACGTAGCGCTGCTTCTCGTCGATGGGCAGCCGGTCGAGGTTCTTGAATGTGAACGTCAGCGGGTCGCTCTCCACCAGACCGGCCGTGATCGTGGTCGAAGCCTGCGGCTCGTAATAACCGCCGTCGGAGGGGAGCATCAGGGCCGTCGGGTCCTCGTAGAACATGCGGTAGCGGTCCAGAAGCTCGGGAGCCTCGACGAACGTGACCGTAAGGTTGTTCTGAAGCGGCTGCGCCACGCCGACCGTGATGTCGCACACCGCCTCGCGCGTGGTTTCGAGATTGTCGCGCTTGATATAGACGTCATCGACGAACGAACGCCCCGAGACGAACACCTTGTTGTCGAAGTGGATTTTGCCCTCCTGGTCGCCCTTGCAGCCCGTAAGAGCCGCCGCAAGCATCAGGAGCAGTGCGCATCCTAAACTATTTTTCATCGTCATTTTCATTTTCGGAATCATTTTCGGGTTCGGGATTCAGAATTGCGAGCGCCTCGCGGATTCTCGAGTAGGTAGGCGTGTTGAAGTAGTCCTCCTGTGCGTTCGAAACGGCAAGGCCCAGCTTCTCGCACTTCACGGTAGTGGCGGTCTTGGGGTCCATCACCCACTGGGCGGCGACCTGAACCGTGGCACCCACCTGTGCGTCGGCTCCTCCGTCGGCCAAAGCCGGCACCGAAGCCTCGAGCACGATCCGCTCGCTCGGGACGCCCTCGGCCAGCTGCTCGCGCACCTTGCGGGAGATGGGCACCGAAGCGGAGGCGGTCTCCGTCAGGATAATGACGTAGTCGCAGCCGGCAATGAACGTCTGGTTCTCCAGCCGGGCGAGGTAGGCGGGATAGCCGCGGAAGAAAAGCAGCTTCTCGGGATGGGCCTTGCGCCACGCCTCGACGGCCTCGACGAACGGGACGGCGGGAGTGCTGACGGCGCTGCTCAGGTAGGATACGACCAGTCCGTCGAATCCGTAGCGGTCGCAGACGGCGAGCTGTTTTTCGGTCTCCGCCGTGCAGTAGGCGGCGAACTTCTCCTCGGCATAGTCGCCCTCATGCTCCGTGTCGACAGCGGCATCCCTCATCGTCTCCCAGGCGGTGCGGATGGCCGTATAGTCTACGATATTCAGCGTCCGGGTGCCCTTATCGGCACGCACCCCGGCGATCTCGGAGACATAGGTCGGATGCAGATCGTCCGTTTCGGACATGAGGAAGAAGTCCACGCTGTCGGGCATGGCCGTCAGATGCTGGTTCTGTCGGTTCGGGGCGCTGGCGGAACCCTTGATGTGCATCATCGTCACCTTGTGTTCGCCGGCCTTGAAATCCCGGAGCGACGCCAGATAGGTCGGATCGTCCTGCTTGATCTGGGGCAGGAAATCTTTGTTCTCGGCTTCCGTCCACTCGCTGCACGAGGCCAGAAGGGCTGCGGCGGCAAGTGCCGGAATGAATATGCGCTTCATGGTGAATTTCGTTTTAAAGTAGTTTAATTGCATGCGGGGTTACTTGACATCCGGGTTGCAGTCCCACCAGATGCGGGTCGCCATGTTGTCGCGGCCGCCGAGCATCTCCACCGCCTTGGCGTAGTTCTCCGGGTTGTTGGTCACCTCGTCGGCCGGATAGGGCATGCGCCGCGCACCCAGCTGAAGATTCGTGATGCCCTGGTTGTTGTTGCCCACGGCCGACTCCATGGCAGGAATCAGATGGGGATAACCCGTGCGGCGGAAATCGGCCCAGGCCTCGTTGCCCAGGTGGAAGTTGGCGATCCATTTCTGGATGATGATGCGCTCCTGCATCTCCGCCTTCGAGGCGCCGTCGCTCCATGCCACGCCCAGCTGCGAAAGCACCGTCGGGTAGGAGTTGGCACCGCCGTTGGGGTCTCTGTAGGGTTCGGGAAGCGACGTGCCGGCCAGGTATTCGTCGGCTCCGGCAACGCCCCACTGCTCGAACGAGAGACGCACGCCCTGCTCGTAGAAGGTCTTGGCGTCGCCGCCCATGTTCCAGCCGAACACGCCGGCCGCCTCGGCCTTCAGGAACGCCACCTCGGCGGCATTCATCCACTGCACCTTGGTATTCATGCCGTCCACGAAATTGACGCCCGAATAGAGCAGGCCCACCTTGTCGAGGCTCGGAATGGCGATGCCGCGGCGCATGCCCACGTAGTCGGGGGCGTAGTCGCCGGTGAACTGCGCACGGCTGAAATACTTCTCGCGGCGCGGGTCGCCGTAGCCGTTCATGTAGCAGATGATGTCGGCAGCGGCGTGGGAGTCGCCTCCCGTCACCGAACCGTTCGGCGTGTTGTACATGCAGGCGGTGTAGACCGGGTTGCCGTCCTTGCCGAACGCCATGGACGAGAGCTGCGCATTGTCGTCGTTCGACTGCATGACGCCGACCGAATGAGCCACGGCCTGCTCGCCCAGCTGCCGGGGAGTGAGCCCTTTCGAGCTCAGGAAATCCGTATAGACGATGCGCATGGCCAGACGCAGCTTCATCGAGTTGGCGAAGCGGCACCACTTCACGGCCGTGCCGTCGAAGACCAGGTCGGTCGTGGCGGTGATGCTCGTGTCGATGTTCTCGTCGAGCAGGGCGATCGCCTCGTCGAGCTCGTCGAACATCTGCGAATAGACCGAGGCCTGGTTGTCGTAGGCGACCTGAATCTTGCCCGTGCTGCCGATCTCGGAGTAGGGAATCGGGCCGTAGGCATCCGTCACGCGGTTCAGCACGCAGACCTTGACGATCTTGCAAATCGCCAGCACCAGCGGATTGTCCGAAATGCCCTCGACGCTCGACATGTTGCTGTAGAGCTGGGGAATGATCTTGTCGCTGTAAAGGAATACGCGGGTCCAGTCGTCGGTCGGATTGTACTTGGAGATGGTATTCGTCCAGCCGCCGTTGGCATCGGCATAGTAACCGCCCTGCGTACCGCCCAGCAGACAGTCGGTGAACTGGGCCGTGTTGACGTCGGTAGAGACCACGGAGCCGAACATGGCGGAAAGACCCGAGGCGATGGCATAGTCCTTGGCCTCCATCTGTTCGCGAGTCACCTCGTAGGGATTGCTATTGACTTCGAGATAGTTGGCCGTGCACGCCCCCAGACCGCACAGAGCGGTCAAAGCAATGGTCGCTTTTATCTTTTCGAATTTCATAACGAGCGTTTTTAGAATTTGAGACGAAGATTGAAGCCGACGTTCCGCATGGAGGGCATCATGAAGTAGTCGATACCCTGGTAGTAATTACCCGTGGAGGCGATGCTTTCCGGATCGAACGGAGCCTTGTTGTAGATCATCCACAGGTTGCGGCCCACCAGAGAGATCGAAATCTCGCAGACGTCGCGCAACAGCTTGCGGGGAATCGTGTAACCGATCGAAGCCTCCTGCAAACGCACGTTCGTAGCCGAATAGGTGTAGAACTGGGGCACGGAGTTGCCGCCGGCCACGGCCGAATACCAGGTATAGGCATCCACCCGGTCCCCGCCGTTGATCCATACGCCGCCGGCATCGCGCGCTGCGGCCGTACGCTCCGAAACGCCGTACTGGTCGAGCATGGCCTGCGTGCGCGAGTAGACGATGCCGCCCAGACGGGCCGAGACCATGAACCCGAAGGTCAGATTCTTCCAGCGGAAGTCGTTGCGCCACGACATGTTGGCGTCGGGCAGCACGGAGCCCAGCTTGACGTACTTGTTCACGTCCTGGATGGATTCGGTCACGACCGAACCGCTCTCGTCGATATAGACGGCGTTGTTCTCGTCGTATCTCAGGTCGCGGCGCGAGTAGAGGTCGCCCAGCGTACCGCCCTCCTGGAGGAGGAAGCGGGCATCGCCCAGACCGCCCATTTCGAGGCGCTCGACGGAGAAACGCTCTCCGGTGGCGTAGTTGACCACGTTGTTGGCCAGCGACATGATCTTGTTCTTGTTGGTCGAGAGCGTGTAGTTGGTGTCCCACGTAAAGTGGTTCCACGTATTCTTGTAGCCCAGCGCCAGCTCGATACCCTGGTTGCGGACGTTACCCGACTGGATGTAGATCGACGAGAAGCCCGTACCGCCCGAAAGCTGCGGGTCGAAGGTCTGGTTCGACGTATGCGAATTGTAATAGGTGAAGTCGAGGTTGAAATGGCGCAGGAAGCGCATCGTCAGACCCACCTCGAACGACTTGGTGCGTTCGGGCTTGAGGTCGTAGGCCGGATACTGCGTCTGCGTGTTCCACGACAGGCCGCTCTCGTTCCACGAGTAGAGCGGATTGGCGATGTAGCGCATGAAGGAGACGCCCACCGAAGCGAACGATCCGCGCAGCTTGATGTAGGAGAGGTGCTCGGGCATCTTGCCGATGATCTGCGACAGAACGACCGAGAGGCCCACCGACGGGTAGAAGAACGATTTGGCGTTGGAGTGCGGGCCGGCCAGCTGCGAAGGCCAGTCGTTACGGCCCGTAAGGGTCAGATAATAGGTGCCCTTGTAACCGACCTCGGCCGAAGCGAAGACCGACTGCACCTGCTCGCGCCAGCCCTCCTGCTTGCGGGTCGTCTTGGTCGTGTTGCTCAGGTTCTGGACGTTGAAGACATTGGCCAGACCCGGCTTCTCGCCCGACGTGCCGTCGGAAATGGGGCCGCGGATCTTCAGCGCGTCGTTCTTCATGTCCGAAAACGAACCGCCGATGTTGGCCTGCAGCGACCAGTCGTCGCCGAAGGTCTTGTTGATGTTCAGCAGCGCATCGCCGTAGGTCTGGCGGTCCATCGTCTTCGTGACGCCGTAGAGGCCGTTGGTCGACTGCTCCGTAAGCTGCACGTTCGACGAAGCGTACATCTTCTCGGTGTAGGTGTTGTGCGAATTGTCGACCCGGATGCGGCCCGAAACGCTCAGCCAGTCGAGAATCTGGTACGAGAGCGATGCGTTGAGCATGTAACGGTCCTTGCGGTTGGTACGCAAGTTGCGGTAGTTGGCCCAGTAGGGGTTCTGCATGGTGATGCTGCCGTCGCCCATCGGCCAGTATTGCTTCGAAATCCTGTCGACGGGATCGTAGCGCTCATACATGCGGATGTCCTCCCAGTCGTCGCCGCGGGGGAAGAGATAGGCGCCCGTCAGCGGGTTGTTGTAGGTGCCCTGGTTGATCATGTTGCAGTCCTCCTGCAGCACGTAGCTGGCGCCCACGTCCAGCGTCATCCTGTCCTTGAGGAAAGAGGTCGTGTTGCGGAACGTGAAGTTGTAGCGGTCGTAGCTGTTGTTGGGCACGATGCCCCGCGAGTTGATGGCGGCAGCCGAGAAATAGGTCTGGTTGCGCTCGGTGCCGGTCGAAAGCGACACGCTCTCGGAATTGGCCACGCCCAGACGGAAGTAATCCTTGCGGGGCGAGTAGCCCATCTTGTTGGTTCCGTTGAGGAGCTTGCCCCAGCTGTAGCTGTTGACATTGATCGGCGTGGAGAGGTTGCCCGTGCCGTAACGGTTCTGGAACTCGGGCAGCACGAGGGGATTCATGATCTCGACACCGCCGGTCACGGTGACGGAGAGCGAGCCCGCCTGGCCCTTCTTGGTCGTCACGACGATGGCGCCGTTGGCGGCATCCGATCCGTAGAGGGCGGCTGCGGCGGCACCCGTCAGCACCGAAATCGACTCGATGTCTTCGGGGTTGATGTCGGCGATGGGATCGGTGGTGCCCTGCGAGGAGAATTCGGTGCCGCCGTCCTGGGCCTTGGTGAACATGGGAACGCCGTCGATCACATAAAGAGCGTTCGACGTCTGCGAAATGGATTTGGTACCGCGCATGACCACCTTCGACGCGCCGCCCACACCGGCCGACGAAGCGTTGATGTTCACACCGGCGACCTTGCCGTTGAGCGAGTTGATGAAGTTGGCGTCCTTGTTGGCGGTGATCGCCTCGGAAGATACCTGCTGGACGTTATAGGAAAGGGCTTTCTCGGCACGTTTGATGCCGAGTGCCGTCACGACCACTGCGTCGACGTCGACGGACGATTCGCGCAGCGTGATGTCGATGGTCGAGCGGTTGCCGACCGTGGTTTCGAACGGATCGTAGCCTAAATAGCTAACGACGAGAACCGCAGAACCCGAGGGGGGGGGAACCTGAAGGGTGTAGTCGCCGTCGATGCCGGTGCTCACGCCCAGCGTGGTGCCCTTGACGACGACCGAAGCGCCGATGACGGGCAGTCCGGCGGCATCGCGGACCACGCCCCTGATCACGGCCGGTGCATCCGGCTGGGCGCTTTTCTTCGAGAGCACGATCTGAAGACCGTCGATCTTCCAGGCGATGTCGGACTTACCGAAGATCAGATCGAGCGCCTCGGGCAGAGTTTTGTTTTGGATGTCGACGTCGACTTTCTGTCGCGTGTCGACGTTGTTGTAAAAAAACACGTATCGGGTCTGCTGCTCGACCGCTTTCATCACTTCCGACACGGGGGCGTCTTTCATGACGAGGCTGATGCGGTCATTCTGCGCCGATGCCGTCCAGGTGTTGAGGAGCAGGCAAATCGTGAATACAAACCCGAACAGTTTCCCAAAAGTTTTGCAGAACGCTGTTGTATTCATACTTTCTTGGCAATTGATAGATATTAGGTTAGCGAGAAACGTTCATTACGGCTCAAAATCCATCTGAGAGGGTCTGCGAAGCTGTGTCGCGGACCTTGTTTGCATGGCAGGCCGGCAGGTCATTGCGCGGAGTGGTTCGTTATCATAGGCTGTTCGTTTTAGGTCGTATAGAGGTCGGTTGGTTTTATCGAATGGTCACCGTGTTGGTCGCTTCGTCGATTTCGTAATCGAAATCCGTGCTGTATTGCAGCAGCCTCAAGGCATTGCGGATGCCGCCGTCCACCCGGATCTTGCCGCCGACCGACTGCATGTCGGGCAGCGATTCGCGGTCGACGATCACGTGCACGGCGAACACCTGTTCGAACTTGTCCATCAGCTCCGCGAAGGAGAGGCCCGTCACGCAGAGCAGCCCGTCCATCCAGCACAGCTCCTTATCGTCGTCCAGATGCGAGGTGATCATCCGTCCGTTCACCAGGTCGACCACCTCGTCGGGTTTCATGACGATGTCGGCCTGCGACGGATCGATCCGGTTGGAGACGCACACCGAACCGCGCAGCAAAGCGGTCGAAAAGCGGCCGTGCTCCTCGTCGGCATCGACGTTGAACCGGGTGCCCAGCACCCGCACGTCGGAAGCGAACGTCTCCACGGTGAAGGGGCGGGCGGCATCGGGCTCCACGTCGAACATCGCTTCGCCCGAAAGGCGGATCCGCCGCGAGGCGGGCGCGAAAACCGCCGGAAATTCGAGTTCGGCTCCGGAGTTGAGCCACACGTGCGTACCGTCGGCCAGCGTCAGCTCCATGCGCTGACCGGCAGGCACCTTCACCGTATTCGTCTGGCCGGACATCACGTCGAAAGCATACCGGTAGGAGAGATGCCCCGCACCCAGGGCCAGCAGCAGGGCTGCGGCCACCCGCATGCCGGCGAAACCGATCCGGCGCCACGTCATGCGCACTCCCGCGCGCTTCGCACGCCGAGAGTCGCCATGCAGCTCCATGCCTTCGAAAAGCATGCGCACCGAATCGAGACGGCGGCGGTGGCGCTTCGGATCGGCATCGTACCAATCCGCGATCTGGGCCTCTTCGGCGACCGAAGTCTCACCTTTTAAATATCTGTATAGGGTTTCGTTCTCCATTTTTCCGTTTGCTTGTATAGATAAAGCGCACGAAAGATCAAT
>USCH01000035.1 GCA_900553175.1 uncultured Alistipes sp.
GGTTTTTTGTTTTTGCAATCTTTTCGCTATCTTTGCTCTTGCAAACAATAAATTCATACAACTGTTACTGCCGGTGCTCGATAAAGCAAACGCATAAAAAGAGTATGCGCAGAGTCGTTGGGGTCGATCACCCGCGAACGGCACTTTATTGAGCCTGTAACAGGGGGATTTATTGTTTGCAGCTGCGCATATTTTTATTATGCAAACAATAATCCCCGTCCGTACTCCGGTACAGACCAGCCGCAAGGCCAGCCGCCGGCAGATTCCGCCGCGCAACCCTTCGATTCATTTCCACACCCATCCGCCCGATTAGCCCGAAGAGCGCTAACCGAACCGACCGGCTCTTTGTCGTGCCCGCAGGCACGGGAAGGACCGCCCTGCTATTGTCCAATCCCAAACTTTCGAAAACAAATGGAAATGAATCCGAATAGCGTGCAGGAGCAGCCTGCGCCGAACCCGATACCCGCACCCGCACCGCCCGCAACGGCGGAAGCATCCCTCCAGGCTCCCGAACCGCAACCCGCCGAGGTACTGCCGACCGAAGCACAATCCGCCGAGGCGCTGCCGACCGAAACACAACCCGCCGAGGAGCGACCCGCCGAGGTACTGCTGACCGAAGCACAATCCGCCGAGGCGCTGCCGACCGAAGCGCCGGAGCCCGCGTCCGGGTCCGAAACCGTGTCCGTATCCGCCTCCAGATCCGCATGCGCGTCCGCACCCGTGTCCGAAACTCTATCCGTGTCCGCACCCGCTCCCGGGCCCGAATATCCCTGCGACCCCGAGAGAACGGCCCGCATCGCCCAAGTGCTGCGCGAGCTGCTGGACCCGGCCTTCGTCCTTCTGTTCGGCAAGATGGCGGGACAGACGCCCCACAGCGACACGTATGCCTACGACCTGCTGGCGGTCACCGACGGCCAGCCGCGCTACGACTGGTACCGGGCCAAACGCTACCTCAAGATGAAGATTCCGTGGGTGGGGCACGGAGCGCCCCACATCAACCTCTACGTCCACTCCCGGCACGACGTCGAGACGAATCCCGGGCCGTTCGTCTACCTCGTCCGCAAGGAGGGCTCGGTGCTCTACAGCTCCCGCCGCCAGAAGTTCCCGCGCCCGAAATCCCGGTTCGACTTCGGCCGTGCGGCGGCCGACGCCGCGAACTATGCGCAGATGTTCCTCGCGCAGGCCGACCGTCTGGTGGGCTACGCCCGGCTGCGGACCGACCGGGAGCACGGGCGCGAAGCGGCATTCGCCCTGGGGCAGGCGGCCGTCTACTACTACCGCACGCTCTTCTTCGTCTACCACGGCTTCGACGCGGACACCTGCGACATCCATCGCCTGCACCACCGGCTCCGCACGTTGTCGGGCGAGCTGCCGCTGATTTTCGAAGGGGACGAGTTCCAGTCGGTCAGCACGCTGCGCCTCCTGAAAAAATTCGCGGAGGAGATCCGCTACGATCCGGACTTTTCGATCGGGCCCGAGGAGCTCGGGCCGATCTTCGATCCGGTCCGGCGGCTCGGCGAGACGGTCGCCGCCCTTTGCGGAAAACGCATCGCCCTGTACGAAAAGCGAGCCCGGTAGAACCGATTTCCGAAAGCAGAGCCGCAGGAGCATCCGTCTTCTGCGGCTCTGTCCGCAGAATCGGCGCAGGCGGCCGGACCGCACTGCGGACTGTTCCACGGGCAGCCTCCCGGCACAGCCCCGGCACAACTCCGAAGCGTCCCCGAAGCACCCCGGAGCGCCCCGAAAGCAACCCCGAAGCACCCGAAGCATCCCGGAGCATCCCGAAGCGTCCCGAAGCATTCCCGGAGCGCCCCGGCACCTCACGGCACCTCACGGCCCCCGGCACCGCCCGCCGTCACAGCAGCGGCGAGAAGATGCGCAGGAACGATTCAGCGAAGCGCCGCACCAGCGGACGCCGGAACCACTCGCCGGGCAGCAGCGCCCGGCAGCGCTTCAGATCCTCGTCGCAGAGCGCCGCCATGCGGGCGTTGAACGCGCGGTCGTAGACGAATCCGGCGACCTCGAAATTGTGCTCGAAGCTGCGGAAATCCATGTTCGCCGAGCCGATGACGGTCAGCTCGTCGTCGACGAGCAGCAGCTTGGAGTGCAGGAAACCGGGCGTGTAGAAGAAGATTTTCACCCCGGCGCGCAGCATGTCGGCCAGGTAGGAGTGGCTGGCCAGGTCGATCATCCGCGAATCGGAGCGTTCGGGGAGCATCAGCCGCACGTCGACGCCCGACAGCGCGGCCGACTGCAAGGCCTTGTCGAGCACCTCGGAGGGGAGGTAATAGGGGGTCTGCACCCACACGCGGCGGTCGGCGCGCGCGATGGCTCCGGCATAGGCCTGCAACAGCACGCGCCACTTGCCGAAAGGTCCGCCGGGCGCCACCTGCAACAACCCGTCGGAGAGGCGCTCCGTCTTCGGATAGTAGGCCGCCCCCGAGAGGAACTGCCGCGTGGTGGCCGACCAGTCGCTCAGGAAGACGGCCTGCAAGGCCGCGACGCCGGGCCCCTCGATCCGGAAATGGGTGTCGCGCCACGCGCCCCACTTCAGACCGCGGACGTAGCGGTCGGCGACGTTCATGCCCCCCATGAACCCCACGCGGCCGTCGACGACCGCGATCTTGCGGTGGTTGCGGTAGTTGACCTTGCCCGTGAAGCGCGGGAAGCGGACGTGCAGAAAGGGCCGCACCTCGATGCCTGCGGCGCGCATCTCCCCGAAAAAGGATTTCCTCACCCCGCGGCACCCCACGTCGTCGTAGAGCACGCGCACCTCGACCCCCTCGCGGGCCTTCGCCACGAGCGCGTCGCGCAGGCGGCAGCCCGTGCCGTCGTCGCAGAGGATGTAGTATTGCAGATGGATGTGGTGGCGGGCTCCGGCGATCGCCCCGAGCAGCGCCTCCATCTTCCGGCCGCCGTCGGTGTAGGGTTCGATGCGGCTGCCGCGGAGCGGCACGGCGTGGGCCGTCTCCTCGAGCAGGGCGGCGACGGGACGGAAGCGGTCGGGCACGGCCCGGCGGTCGACCGCATCGCTTCCGGCCAGCTGCATGGTGATGCGCTTGCGCATGCGGCGCGAAATGAAGCGCCGCTTGGAGAGGTTCTGTCCGAAAAAGAAGTAGAGGATCAACCCCACGCCCGGAGCCAGCAGGAGCACGGCGATCCACGGGAGCGTCTTGAGCGGATTGCGGTTGTCGCCGATGATGACCAGCATGACGCCCGCGACCGAAAGCGTGTAGACGGTAAAGAATACGGCGGTCAGAATCTGTTGCATGGCGGTTTCTTCGATCGAACGGATGCGGTTCCCGCACCGGCGGCGCCCGGCGGAAGCGGCAGGAGTGGCAGAGGCAGAGGCAGAGGCAGAGGCAGAGGCAGAGGCAGAGGCAGCAGCGGGAGCAGCGGCGGAGGCGGCGGAGGCGGCGGGGAGCCGGCCGGTATCGGGGAGCCGGCCGGCGTCGGCACGGACCAGGCGGCCGGAGGGCCCGCCCCCGGCATCACTTCCCCGCCTCGGGGAAGCGCACCGAATAGAGCAGGTGCTCGACGCCCCGCACGAAGTTGCGTTTGTGCAGCTTGGGCGAGTAGACGTAACCGTCGAGGGTCACCACGCGGCCCGCGGCCGTGTCGACGGTCGAATAGCTCACGAACGGGCCGCCCATGAAGTCGCCCTCGACGTCCCAGAATCCGCGCAGCTCGCACCACAGGCGCCCCTCGAGGCGGAACATGCGGTAACCGGGGGCGAAAGCGTCGGAAGTGGTCATGTACGATCCGTCGCTCGGGCCGGGAATGCGGGCGGCAAAGCGGTTGCGGGCCGCCACGAGCGCCTCGGCCGAGAGCGACGCGGGGCCCTCGTAGGGGTAGGAGTAGATCATAAAGCCCTGACTGGCCGTGGGGTATTCGTAGCGGGCCCAGATGAAGTCGGGCTGCCCGGCGGCCAGGATGTAGCCCTTCGGGACATCCATTTCGATGCCGAACGTCCGCTCGACGGCCCGTTCGACGGCCGGAGCGCCGTAGGCCGCGGCGAAGCGGATGTCGCGGTCGCGCTCGGCCATTTCGAGCACCTGCACCAGCTCGGCCCGGTGCTCCGAGAGATAGTCGGTCAGCGCCCGCTGGTCGGGGCCCTGCAACGTCAGCACGATCTGCGGCGCCGCCGTGACGTCGTACTCCACGGCGGTCGACGCCCGGTCGAGCGAGGGGTCCTCGACCACCCGCAGGATGTTGCGGTGCTCGGCCAGCATCCCCTTGAGGTCCTGCTGCCGCACGCGCAGCACGTCGAACAGCGGCTCGGTCTGGTTGAGGTAGGGCACCGGAGCGGCGAGCACGCTGCGCAGCGTGTCGCCCGCCTCGCCCGTCCATTGGGATTGTTCGCAGACGACGAGCACCTCGTAGGGTGCGCCCTGCGCCGTTTTCTGGCGCGAACCGGACAACGTGCGGAACGCATCGCAGCCGCCCGCCGCCAGGGCGACGACGAGAGCCGGCAGCATGTATCGGAGTGTTTTCATCGGTCAAACCGTTTGATTCAGAGCAAAGATAGCGATATTTTTTCGCATTGGCGCGGTTTTTTCTTACTTTTGCGACGCATATGCGTCTGAAACCGCCCAAAATCATCCGCCGTCTGATGCCCGATCTGATCTGGGAGATCGACGACCCCGAAGGCGTCTACCTGACCTTCGACGACGGCCCCACGCCCGGCATCACCGAGTGGATCCTCTCGACGCTGGACAAGTACGATGCCAAAGCCACCTTCTTCGTGCTGGGCAAAAACGTGGAGATGTACCCCGACCTCTACCGCCGCATCGTCGACGCGGGACACCGGGTGGGCAACCACACCTATTCGCACCAGAAGGGCTGGCGCATGAGTCTGGAGCGCTACACCGAAGACGTCGATTTCGCCAACGACCTGATCCGCAGCGACCTGTTCCGGCCGCCCTACGCGCGCATCACCCCGGCGCAGGCCCGGCTGCTGGGGCAGCGCTACCGGCTGGTGATGTGGGACATCATCTCGCGCGACTACAACCGCCGCCTCTCGCCCCGCACCTGTCTGAAGAACGTGACCCGCTGTCTGGCGCCGGGGGCCATCGTCGTCTTCCACGACAGCGAAAAGGCCTTCCGCAACATGCGCTACGCCCTGCCCCGCACGCTCGAACGCATCCGCGAGATGGGGCTGCGGTGCAAGGCGATCGAGCTGTAGCCCCCGCCGCGGCGCACACCCCGGCGCACCCAAGCGCACCCCGGCGCACCCAGGCACACCCAGGCACACCCAGGCACACCCCGGCACACCCCGGCGCACCGCGTTTGCGGGCCGCATTTGCGGGCCGCGATACCTCCACCCGGACGGCGCCGGCCGCGAAAAACGCACCGCACACGCTCTTTTTTGCAAATTCGCGGATTTTTCGTACATTTGCGACCAACTGAAAATTCCAAAACGATACCGCTATGACCATTACAGCCGCCGACATCAAGATCGGCATGTGCATCGAAATGGACGGCAAGACTTTCCTTGTGGTCGATTTCCAGCACTGCAAGCCGGGCAAAGGCCCCGCATTCGTCCGCTCGAAGCTCAAGAATCTGGAGAACGGCCGCGTTCTCGAGAACACTTTCTCGTCCGTGAGCCAGAAGATCGAGCAGGTGCGCGTCGAACGCCGCCCCTACCAGTTCACCTACGAGGATGATCTGGGCGCGCATTTCATGCACACCGAAACCTTCGAGGAGATCAACATCGACAAGAGCCTGATCAACAACTACGACCTGATGGCCGACGGCCAGATCGTCGAGGTGATGTTCCACACCGAGAAGGAGACCGTCCTCTCGGCCGAGCTGCCCCCGATCGTCGACATGGAGGTGACCTACACCGAACCGGGCATCAAGGGCGACACGGCGTCGACCAACTCGCTCAAGCCCGCCACGGTCAACACGGGCGCCACGGTCCGCGTGCCGCTCTTCATCAACACGGGCGACAAGATCCGCGTCGACACGCGCACGCGCGAATACTACGAGCGCATCAAGTAAATCCGAGGGCCGCAGGGCTTTCGCAGCGGGGCATCCTTCCACGGGATGCCCCGCTTTTCGTCGTCCGGCCTGCGCGGCGGAGCTTCGCAAGGGAGCCGGAACCGCCCGAAAAAAGGCTGCACGCCCCGCAGGGCATGCAGCCTTTCCGATGATCCGGCGTCGGGGAGCCTACTCCTCGACGGGAATATCCTTGTTGACGTTTTTCGAACCGGCCAGAGCGTAGAAGAGGATGTAGAGCAGACCGACGATAACGACCCAGTAGCTCGTCAGATAGGTCGAGATGTCGGCGACATAGCCCTGGATCAGCGGCAGGATGCCGCCGCCGCAAACCATCACCATGAAGAAGCCCGAACCCATCGAGGTGTATTTGCCCAGACCTTCGACCGCCAGGTTGAAGATGCCGCCCCACATCACCGAGGTGCAGAGACCGCACAGGGTGAGGAACATGACGCCCACGGGCACTTCGATCATGGCGAAGCCCGTGCCCGTGAAGACCGGCATGCGGCCCATCGCGGTGACCGGCGAGAAGATGCCCAGCAGCACGAATGCGATCGCGGCCAGGCAGACTGCCGTCAGCTGCGTCTTGCTCGACACTTTGCCGCCGATCATCGCGCCGACGAGGCGGCCGCACATCATCAGGAACCAGTAGGTGCCCACCAGCGAACCGGCAGCCGCCGTCGCCATGCCGATGCCGGCCGTCGCAGCGTCGGGAGCCGCGGTCAGGAAGAGATTCATGAAGTTGGGAATGCCCACCTCGACGCCCACGTAGATGAAGATGGCCACGGCGCCCAGCACGAAGTGGCGGAACGAAAGGGCGCTGTATCTGTCCTTATGCTCCGAGGCGGCACTCTGAATGGCATAGGGCTCGGGGATGTTCACCAGGGCCAGCACGAAGAAGACCACGGCGAAGATGCCCATGGCGATGAAGAGCGCAGGCGCCGCGTCGCTGATCGTGGCGTTGGCGGCGTTACCCATGAGGTAGCCCACCAGCACGGGAACGATCGTGGCCGAGATCGAGTTGAGCGAACCGCCGAACTGGATCAGCTGGTTGCCCTTCTTGCCTCCGCCGCCCAGCGTGTTGAGCATGGGGTTGACCACCGTGTTGAGCATGCACATCGAGAAGCCCGAAACGAACGCGCCGCACAGATAGACGGCGAAGCTGCCCGCCACACCCGACAGATACTGGATGCCCACGCCGACGAAGCCGATGGCCACGGCGGCCAGGGCGGTCTTCTTGTAGCCGATGCGCTTGAGCATCATGCCGGCCGGAATGCCCATGACCGCATAGGCGATGAAGTTGGCGAAGTTGCCCAGCTGCGACATCCAGTTGGCTACGTCGAACTGGTTCTTGACGATGACGCCCATCGGATTGGAGAGTCCCGTCACAAAGGAGATCATCGCGAAGAGCAGGAACATCATCACGATGGGCAGCGTGTAGTTTTGTTTTTTGGTTTCCATAAGGTTTTTATTGAGTGGATTGGTTTTCTAACGGATGCGTTCGGCCACGTAGGCGCACAGGTCGACCAGCGCCGTGCGGCAGGGCGAATCGTCGTAGTCGGCCAGCATGCCGGCCGCGCGGGAGAGGTAGTCGTTCATGACCGCCGCGGCCCGTCCGATGCCGTCCCCCTCGGCAACGGCGCGTTGCAGGCGGCCGACCGCCTCCTCGTCGGTGCGGCAGCGGGCCAGCTCCCCGACGATCCAGGCACGGCGCCGGTCGTCGGCCTCCTCGAACACGGCGAGCAGCGGAAGGGTGATCTTGCCCTCGCGCAAATCGTTGCCGGCCGGCTTCCCCGTCTCGGCGCCGGGCATGTAGTCGAGCATGTCGTCGCGGATCTGGAAGGCCATGCCCAGCAGCTCGCCGAAGCGGCGCATGCGCGACACCCGGTCGCGCGGAGCCCCCACGGCGAGCGCTCCGGCCGAGGCGCTCACGCCCAGCAGGCAGGCCGTTTTCTTGTAGATGATGTCCAGATAGGCGCGGCGCGTCATGGCGCGGCGCGCGGCGCAGTCGCTCTGGAGGATTTCGCCTTCGCAGAGCGACGTCATGGCGCCGCACACGTGCGACACCAGATCGAACTGGCCGCTCTGAAGACCGACCGACAGGTTGCGGGCCAGGATGTAATCGCCCAGAATCACCGCCTTGTCCGACTGCCAGCGAGCATTGACCGAAGCCCGGCCGCGGCGCATGTCGGACTCGTCGATCACGTCGTCGTGGACGAGCGAAGCCACATGGATCATCTCCACCATCATGGCGGCCAGCGAGGCGCGGCGTCCCGCGGCCGCCCCCTCGACCGGGGCGTTGAGCGCCGCGGAGAGCAGCACCAGCAGGGGACGGATGCCCTTGCCGCGCGACGTAAGCGCATAGCGCAACATATCGGAAAGCAGCTCCCCCTCGGCAGTGAACTGGCGTTCGACGAACTCTTCGAACGCACGGAGCTCCGCCTCGACAGGCTTGCGGATGGTATCGAGTGCGATCATAAAAACGAATCTGTAACGACGGATGCGCGCGTCTCTCCGCGTCGTCCTGCATGGCTCCGGACGGCGAAACCCGCGCAAAGAGTCTCGCAAATATAGTGAAATTTCGCAACTCCGTAGGGGCAACTGACTATTTTTTCGTACCTTTGACCGTCTGTTAAGCGTCGTCAAGATGAATCTGTCCCGAGATACGGTCAGGCGGTCGCTCCGTGCGGCGGGCGCCCTCGCGCTCTTCCTGGCGGTGAGCGTCGTCTATTTCGCCCCCCAGTTCCGGGGCGAAGTGCTGCCCCAGCACGATGTGGTGCAGTACGAAGGCATGTCGCACGACATCCTCGAAACGAGGCGCGCGACGGGCGAAGACCCCCAGTGGACCGGCGGCATGTTCGGCGGTATGCCCGCCTACCTGATCAACGTGGCCTACCCGACCCAGGCCGTGAAGAACACCGTAGGCCGGGTGGTGAAGGCGCTCGACACTCCGGCCGCATTCCTCTTCTTCGCCATGACGGCCATGTGGCTCATGCTGCTCATGACGGGCGCCGACCCCCGGCCGGCCGTCGTGCCGGCCCTGGCCTATGGGCTATCCACCTACTTCATCCTCATCATCGGCGCGGGCCACGTCACCAAGATGTGGGCGCTGGTCTACGCCCCCCTGATGATGGGCGGCGCATGGATGACCCTGCGCGGCGACCTCAGATACGGTGCGGTCCTCACGGCCCTCGCGGCCTCGCTCGAAATCGGCGCCAACCATCCGCAGATCACCTACTATTTCCTGCTGGCGATGGGCCTCTTCTGGCTCAGCGAGGGCATCGCGGCGCTCCGGGAGAGGAGGCTGCGCGACTTCGGCCTCCGCACGGCGGCACTCGCCGCGGCGGGGCTTCTGGCCGCGGCCTCGAACTTCGCACCGCTGTGGTACACGGCCCGGCATTCGCCCGACACGATCCGCGGAGGGTCGGAGCTGTCGGCCGGAAGCGGACCCGCGGAGGGACTGGACCTCGACTACGCCACGGCCTGGAGCTACGGCCGCGCGGAGACGTGGAACCTGCTCGTGCCCGACTTCATGGGGCGCGATTCGGCGACCTCCTTCGCCCCCGACGGCGAAGTGGCGGCCGCAACGGAGCGCATCGGCCTGCGCGGCGCGGCACAGCAGCTGCCCGCCTACTGGGGCACGCAGCCCTACACGGGAGGGCCGACCTATCTGGGCGCCGCGGCGATCTTCCTGGCCGTGCTGGGACTTCTGCTCGCCGAGGGGCGCGACCGCTGGTGGCTCGCGGCGCTCTGCGCGGCGATGATCCTCCTTTCGTGGGGGCGCAACTTCATGGGGCTGACCGAATGGCTCTTCCGCCACCTGCCCGGCTACAACAAGTTCCGCACGGTGTCGATGGCGCTCGTCGTCGTGCAATGGGCCGTGCCGCTGGCCGGCGGCTGGGCGCTCGTGCGGATGTGGCGCGGCGGAATTCCGCGCCGGAAGCTGCTCGGAGCGGTGGCCTGGGCCGCCGGAATCACGGGCGGCGCCTGCCTCGCGCTGGCGCTCGGGGGCGGCGCGCTCTTCGACTTCGGCCGCGAGGAGAGCACGCAGATGATGACCGGACAGCTCACCCGCATCTTCGCGGACAACGGCATGCAGGAGTACATCGACCGCGGCATGGACGTCGAATGGGGCGAAGCGGTGGCCGACGCGATGGCCGGCGAACGGCTGGGAATGATGCGGCGCGACGCGTGGCGGTCGCTGGCGATGATCGCTCTGGCCGCAGGCGCCGTGCTGCTCTACGCCCGGCACACGATCGGCAGGGGGCTGCTCACGGCGCTGCTGGGCGGGGTGATGCTGCTCGACCTGGTGCCCGTGGACCTGCGTTTCCTCTCGTCCGAAGATTTCGTCGCAGCCCGGCGGCGGCAGATTCTCCCGACGGCCGCGGACAAGGCCATCCTCTCCGACACCGACCCGGGATTCCGCGTCCTGAACCTCACGGTCAGCCCCTTCAACGACGCCACGACCTCCTATTTCCACCGCTCGGTGGGCGGCTACCACGGCGCCAAGCTGGCCCGCTATCAGGACCTGATCGACCGCTACCTGAACCGGGGCGACGAGGCCGTTCTGGACATGCTCGACACCCGCTACCTGATCGTTCCGGGCGCCGGCGGAGCGCCCGAAGCCCTGCGGCGCGGCACGGAATACGGTGCGGCCTGGTTCGTCGACCGGGTCGTGGAGGTGCCCGACGCCCAAGCCGAAATCGACGCTCTGGGCGAGGTCGACCTGCGCACCGCGGCCGTCACCTCGCAGCGCATTCCCGAGGCCGCACTCGGCCGGGAGGGGGAGAGCGACCTCTCCGCCACCGCCTCGATCGCCCTGACCGAATACCGCCCCAACTACCTGCGCTACACCTATTCGGCGCCCCGCGAGGGAGTGGCCGTCTTCTCGGAAATCTGGTACGACAAGGGCTGGACGGCCTTCGTCGACGGCGAGGAGGCCCCCGCCTTCCGCGCCGACTACGTCCTGCGCGCCATGCTGCTGCCCGAGGGCGAACACACCGTCGAATGGCGTTTCCGCGCACCCGGCTGGCGATGGACCGGAGCCATCACGCTGGCGGCTTCGATCGTCATTCTGGCCGGAGCGGCCGCCGCACTCGCCGGCCTGCTCCGGAAAAAGCGGAACCACCCCGCGGAATAACCCCGAATCGGCAAACGACATGAAAGAGGACAAACGGCTCAAACGCAAGGTACGCAACTCCTACATCGTCTCGACGGTGAGCATCACGCTGGTGCTTTTCCTGCTGGGATCGGTCGGCTACCTCATGACGGCGGCTCTGGAGGTCGCCCGCACCCTGCAATCGGGCATCGAGGTGAGCGTCGAACTCGCAAACGGGCTCACCCGGCAGCAGACGGAGGCCATCGCCCGGCAGCTGGCCGACGACGAGGCCGTGGCGGCCGTGACGTTCGTCAGCAAGGAGGAAAAAGCCGAGGATGCCGAATTCCGCCGGATCTTCGGCAGCGACTTCGAGGAGATTCTGGGCGAAAATCCGCTGCTCGACTCCTTCGAGCTGACCCTCACGGAACAGTCGTCCGACGAGCGCGCGACGGAGGCGTTCATCGACGCCGCATCGAAGATCGACGGGGTGGACCGCGTGAGCTACCCGGCGCTCATGGCCCGGCGGCTCCACGCCACGGTGGGCAAGATCCGCCTCGTGCTGCTGCTCTTCGGCGGGGCGCTGCTGCTCATTTCGCTGGTTCTGGTCAGCAACACGATCCGTCTGGCGATCTTCTCGAAACGCCACCTCATCAACACGATGAAGCTCGTGGGGGCGACCAAATGGTTCATCATGCAGCCCTTCCTGGCGAGCAGCCTCATGCAGGGCATCCTCTCGGGTCTGGGAGCCGCCCTGCTCTTCGCCCTGACGGCCTACGGGCTCAACGAAACGGTGCCCGAGCTGCTCGCGGCGGCGCGCATCGAACGGATCGCATGGATCGCGGGCTCGATGACCGCGGGCGGCGTACTCCTCTCGGTGAGCTTCACCTGGGCGGCGCTCAACCGGTTCATCAACATGAAATCGAACAAAATACACCTTTATTAAGCGATGAAACACCCCAAAGAACGACCCGCACGGGAGGAGAATCCCCGCATGCCTCTCACGCGGCGCAACTACCTTCTGCTCGCCGCAGGGTTCGCCCTGATCGTCGCGGGATTCGCCCTCATGACGGGCGGCGGCAGCGACTCGCCCGAAGAGTTCAACTACGCCATGTTCTCGTGGCGGCGCATCACGCTGGCCCCGATTCTGGCGGTGGGCGGCTTCGCGTTCGAAATCTACGCACTGCTCAAACGCTTCGAATAGAATGGATACGCTTCAGGCCATCCTGCTCGGCATCGTCCAGGGCCTCACGGAATTCCTGCCCGTATCGAGCAGCGGGCACCTGCAAATCGCCAAGGAGCTGCTGGGCGTCGAACTGGAAAACAACATCACCTTCGACGTCACGCTCCATGCCGCGACCGTCCTCAGCACGATCGTGGTCATGCGGACCGAGATCGTCCGCCTCACGCGCGGGGTCTTCTCGCGCCGTTTCACGTCCGAGCAGGCATACGTACTGAAAATCCTCCTCTCGATGATTCCGGCGGGCATCGTCGGCGTGGCATGGGGCGACCGCATCGAAGCGCTCTTCGGCACGCTCTGGTTCGTGGGGGCGATGCTGCTGGTCACGGCTCTGCTGCTGACGTTCGCCTACTTCGCCCGGCCGCGGCAGCGAAGCGAGATCACCTACCGCGACGCCCTGATCATCGGAGCGGCGCAGGCCGCCGCCACGCTGCCGGGCCTCTCGCGCTCGGGTTCGACGATCGCCACGGGACTGCTCCTGGGCGACTCGAAAGAGAGCACGGCCCGCTTCTCGTTCCTGATGGTCATCCCCGTGATCCTGGGCAAGATGCTGCTCGACATCCTCTCGGGCGACATGGCCTCCATGAGCGTGCCCTTCGCGGCTCTGGCGGGCGGATTCCTCGCCGCCTTCGTCGTGGGGGCGCTCGCCTGCCGGTTCATGATCGAGATCGTCGAACGCGGCAAGCTCATCTGGTTCGCCATCTACTGCGCGATCGTCGGAGGGGTGTCTTTGGCCAGTTACCTCTTCTGAATATGGAAAACCGTTTCGACCTCCGGGGCATCAACTTCGAAGAGGGCTACATCGCCGTCATCGACAAGCCGCTGGAGTGGACCTCGACCGATGTGGTGCGCAAGGTGAAATTCACGCTCCGCAAGTTAGGCTACCGCAAAATCAAGGTCGGGCACGCCGGCACGCTCGATCCGCTGGCCACGGGCATCCTGCTGGTCTGCATCGGCCGGGCGACCAAGCTCGTCGACTCGCTCCAGGCCGAGGAGAAGGAGTATACGGCCGACGTCATGCTGGGCGCCACGACGCCCAGCTTCGACCTGGAGCACCCCGTCGACCGCACCTATCCCTACGAACACATCACGCGGGCGGCCGTCCTCGAGGCCCTCGCCGCGCTCACGGGCGAGCGTTTGCAGGAGCCGCCCCTCTTCTCGGCCAAGAAGATCGACGGCACGCGGGCCTACGAGCTGGCCCGCGCGGGCGAGGAGGTCGAGATGCGCAAGGCGCTGATCCATATCTACGAAATGGAGCTCATGGAGTATGCCCTGCCGCGCATCCGCATCCGCGTGAGGTGCAGCAAGGGGACCTACATCCGTTCGCTGGCCCGCGAAATCGGCGAGGAGCTCCGCAGCGGGGCGCACCTCACCTCGCTGCGCCGCACGCGCAGCGGAGGCTTCACCGCCGGGCAGGCCTGGCCGCTGGAGCTTTTTCTCGAAAAACTGCAACAGCTTGAAACAAAATAGCTCTTTTTGCGTATAAATAATATTTCGTGCAACTTTCCCGAACGCAAAAAAGTCCCGTTTTATGAAACTTTCGCAATACGGCTACGATTTCGCCCCCGAAATGCTGGCCAAGCACCCGACGATCAACCGCGACGAATCCCGCCTGATGGTCATCGACCGGGCCAAAGGCACCATCGAGCACCGCATCTTCAAGGACATCCTCGACTACTTCGAGGAGAAGGACCTCTTCGTCTTCAACGACACGAAGGTTTTCCCGGCGCGTCTCTACGGCAACAAGGAGAAGACGGGCGCCGAGATCGAAATCTTCCTGCTGCGCGAACTGAACCGCGAGCTGAGGCTGTGGGACGTGCTGGTCGACCCGGCGCGCAAGATCCGCATCGGCAACAAGCTCTACTTCGGCGACGACGACGCGCTGGTGGCCGAGGTGATCGACAACACCACCTCGCGCGGCCGTACGCTGCGCTTCCTGTTCGACGGCTCCTACGAAGAGTTCAAGGCGGCCCTTTTCGCCCTGGGCGAAACGCCGCTGCCCCGCTGGGTGCGCGAGAAGGTCGAACCGGAGGACGCCGAACGCTACCAGACCATCTTCGCCGCCAAAGAGGGTGCCGTGGCGGCCCCGACGGCCGGCATGCACTTCTCGAAACACCTGCTCAAGCGCATGGAGATCAAGGGCGTGGAGAGCGCGTTCATCACCCTGCACGTGGGGCTGGGCAATTTCCGCACGGTCGACGTCGAGGACCTCTCGAAGCACAAGATGGATTCCGAGCAGTTCTTCGTGACCGACGAGGCCGCCGAGGCGGTCAACACCGCCAAACGGAGCGGCCGCAAGGTCATCTCGATCGGCACGACGGTCATGCGCACGCTCGAGACGGCCGTCTCGACGGGCGGCACGATCAAGTCCATGGAGGGCTGGACCAACAAGTTCATCTTCGCGCCCTACGACTTCTCGGTGGCCGACGCCATGGTGACCAACTTCCATCTGCCCTATTCGACGCAGCTGATGATGGTGGCCGCTTTCGGCGGTTACGACACGGTCATGGAGGCCTACAGGACGGCCAAGGCCGAAGGGTACCGCTTCGGCACTTACGGCGACGCGATGCTCATTCTTTAAGAATTTTTTCGTATCTTTGCATAGAAAACCCCCGAAACCATGGCCAGCAAGATTCTGTACGTCTGCCAGCAGATCGCGCCCTATCTCCCCGAAACGGAGACATCCCGGCTTTGCCGCGCCCTGACGCAGGCGATGCAGGAACGGGGCAACGAGATCCGCACGTTCATGCCCCGCTACGGCTGCATCAACGAACGGCGCCACCAGCTCCATGAGGTGATCCGCCTCTCGGGAATGAACCTCATCATCGACGACAACGACCACCAGCTCATCATCAAGGTGGCGTCGATTCCCGCGGCCCGCGTACAGATCTACTTCATCGACAACGACGACTATTTCTCGCGCAAGGCCGTGCTGACCGACGCCGAGGGGAATCTCTTCGGCGACAACGACGAACGGGCCATCTTCTTCGCCCGCGGCGTGCTCGAAACGGTCAAGAAGCTGCGGTGGTCCCCCACCGTGGTGCATTGCCACGGGTGGTTCTCGGCCGTGGTTCCCGTCTATCTGAAACGGATTTTCGCCGACGATCCGATCTTCCGCGGCGTCAAGGTCGTCGTGTCGCTCTGCGACGATGCCTTCCCCGGACAGCTCGACGCGGGATTCGCCGGAAAGATCGCCGGAGAAGGCGTCAGCGACAAAAATCTCGCGCTTCTCGACGCCCCGTCATACGAAAACCTCTGCCGCTTCGTTATGGAATATGCCGACGGCGTGATTGCGGCATCTCCGAACGTCGGAAAGAACGTGCTGGAGATCGCCCGGGCAAGCGGAAAGCCCCTGCTCGAATACCAGTCGCCCGAGGCAGAGGACTTTTTCGATAATTACAACCGGTTCTATGATTCCATTCAATAGACTCCGCCGCCTGCCGCTTCTGCTGGCCCTCCTCGGGCCGGCCGTCGCTGCGCTGTCGGGAGGATGTACGACCGTGGACGATTCGCTCGGGTCGAACATCGTGCCCGAAACCCAGCAGATGAAGACCGGCTATCTGCGGCTGGACGACGTGCGCAAACGCTATGTCGAGACGCGTCTCTACCAGACCGACTCGATCGTATCGTCGAACCTGGGATACGGATACATGGGTTCGGAGCGGAACGACACGATCGGCCTGCGCACGGCGGGCTTTCTGACCCAGTACCTCAACTACTACGCCGTCGACGAAGGCTATTTCGGCTACCGGCCCATCTTCGACTCGGCGACGATGATGATCTCGATCGAAGGCTACGGCGCCGACACGCTCACGCCGCAGCGCTTCAACGTCTACGAAATCACCGACAACGGCTACCTCACATCGAGCAAGGATTCGACTTTCTTCCTTTCGTTCGATCCCGAACCGTTCGTCGATCTGGCCCGTCCGCTCTTCACTTTCACGTTCCCCGACGGCAAGACCACGGGACCCGCCACCACGACCGTGCGGCTCGACGCCACGCCCGAAGGGCGGACGTTCGTCCTCGACCGGCTGATGCTCCAGGGCGAGGAGTTCCGGGGCGAAGACGGCGAACCCGACTATTCGATCTACGCCGCGGGCAACGAAAAGGAGTGGGTGGAGCATTTCAAGGGATTCTACATCCGTCCCGCCGAGGACCAGACCCAGCCGGGCAAGGGCACGATCTACGCCACCAAGCTCGAAGCCTCGGGGCTGGCCGTCTACGGCCGCAACCGCGTGAAGGAGGACCCGTCGCTCATCCAGGATACGATCGGCATGGCCTATCTCTTCTACGACTCCTACGTCTCGGAGGCCGGCAACATCTCGGTCAACACCCTCAAACGCGACTATGCGGGCAGTCTGATCGACATCGGAAAAGCCCGCGAACCGGGCAAGGACGCCGCAGGCGCTCCGCTGCCCGACACGCGCCCGCTCGACACGCGCGTCGTCGTCGAAGGCATGAGCGGCGTGGTGACCGAGCTCCGGCTGACCAAGGAGTTCTTCCAGTCGCTCGAAGATGCCGTCCGACAGGCCAACGAAGCCGACGGCACGCAGTTCAACACCCTGGCATTCAACCAGGCGTGCATGTCGGTCTACTTCACCGACAGCGACTACGACTGGCAGCAGATCGCCTCGGGCAACACGGCGCGGCTGATCGAGCAGATGAACGCGGCCCCGAACCGGCTGGGGCTCTTCTCCGATTTCAAGCGCCTCGCAGGCATCGCCGACTACGCCTACCAGTACGAGCAGAACTACAGCACCACGCTGGCCTACGGCGGCTACATCAACCGCAGCCGCGGCTGCTACACAATGGACATCACGGGCCACATCCAGAAGGTCTGGAACAACTACCTCGCCGCCCGCGACGCGGCCGGAGGGATCGACGCGATCGACTGGGACGACCCCGACGCCGTGACCGGACGCACGATCTACCTGGCGCCCGAAGCCTACGGACTCTACACCACGGCCTTCACCGTCGTGCAGGGCATGGGCGGCGATGCGCCCGAAGGGGAACCCAACCGCGCTCCCATCCGTTTCGAATTCACCTACAATCTGTTGAAAAAATAGAACACCGACATTCCCTCAGGGACGCGAACCTAAGTGCTGCACTTAGGTTTTCGCATTTCTGAAAATCCGCAAAACAGTCACCATGCAGGAAAATTTAGTGATCGTGCAGTCCCCC
>USCH01000036.1 GCA_900553175.1 uncultured Alistipes sp.
CTACTCGCTCATCACGCAGCAGCCGCTGGGCGGTAAGGCCCAGTTCGGCGGTCAGCGTTTCGGTGAGATGGAGGTTTGGGCGCTCGAAGGCTTCGGCGCCGCCAACATCCTTCAGGAGATCCTTACGATCAAGTCCGACGACGTGATGGGCCGCGCCAAGGCCTACGAGGCGATCGTCAAGGGCGAGAACCTGCCCAAACCCGGCATTCCCGAGGCGATGAACGTGCTGCTGCACGAGCTGCGCGGTCTGGCACTCTCGGTCAAACTCGAGTAAGGCTATATTAGAGGATTAGAAAAAGAGAAAAAAACGATATGGCAATTTCGAAAGACAATAAGCCGAACAACGGTTACAACCGCATTTCGATCGGTCTGGCCTCCCCCGAGGAGATTCTGGCCCAGTCGAGCGGCGAGGTGCTCAAGCCCGAGACCATCAACTATCGCACCTACAAGCCCGAGCGCGACGGTCTCTTCTGCGAGCGCATCTTCGGCCCCGTGAAGGACTACGAGTGCCACTGCGGCAAGTACAAGCGCATCCGCTACAAAGGAATCGTCTGCGACCGTTGCGGCGTCGAGGTCACCGAGAAGAAGGTGCGCCGCGAACGCATGGGCCACATTTCGCTGGTGGTTCCGGTGGTGCATATCTGGTATTTCCGTTCGCTGCCCTCGAAGATCGGCTATCTGCTGGGCATCCCGTCGAAGAAACTCGAGGCGATCATCTACTACGAGCGTTACGTGGTCATCAATCCCGGCGTCGCTGCCGAGCAGGGCGTCGAGCGTCTGGCTACGCTCAACGAAAAGGAGTATCTGGACATCGTGAACGCACTGCCCAAGGGCAACCAGGCGCTCGACGACAGCGACCCCGACAAGTTCGTCGCGCAGATGGGCGCCGAGGCGATCTATACGCTGCTGAAGCAGGTGGACCTCGACTCGATGTCCTACGCGCTGCGCCACAAGGCCTCGACCGAGACGTCGCAGCAGCGCAAGTCCGAGGCTCTGAAGTGCCTGAACGTCATCGAGTCGTTCCGCGCTTCGGAGGGCAAGAACAAACCCGAGTGGATGGTGCTGAACGTCATCCCCGTCATCCCGCCCGAGCTGCGCCCGCTGGTGCCGCTGGACGGCGGACGCTTCGCCACGTCGGACCTGAACGACCTCTACCGCCGCGTCATCATCCGCAACAACCGTCTGAAGCGTCTGATCGAGATCAAGGCGCCGGAGGTGATCCTCCGCAACGAGAAGCGCATGTTGCAGGAGGCCGTCGATTCGCTCTTCGACAACTCGCGCAAGTCCAACGCCGTGAAGAACGAGTCGAACCGCCCGCTGAAGTCGCTCTCCGACTCGCTCAAGGGCAAGCAGGGCCGCTTCCGCCAGAACCTTCTGGGTAAGCGCGTCGACTACTCGGCCCGTTCGGTCATCGTCGTGGGTCCCGAGCTGAAGATGCACGAGATGGGTATCCCGAAGGACATGGCCGCCGAGCTCTACAAGCCGTTCGTCATCCGCAAGCTCATCGAGCGCGGCATCGTCAAGACGGTGAAGTCGGCCAAGAAGATCATCGACCGCAAGGACCCCGTCATCTGGGGCATCCTGGAGAACGTCATCAAGGGGCACCCCGTGCTGATGAACCGCGCCCCGACGCTGCACCGCCTCGGTATCCAGGCTTTCCAGCCCAAGCTCATCGAGGGCAAGGCCATGCAGCTCCACCCGCTGGCCTGTACGGCGTTCAACGCCGACTTCGACGGCGACCAGATGGCCGTGCACCTGCCGCTGGGCAACGCCGCCATTCTGGAGGCGCAGCTGCTGATGCTCGGTTCGCACAACGTCCTCAACCCGGCCAACGGAGCGCCGATCACGGTGCCGTCACAGGACATGGTGCTGGGTCTCTACTACATCACCAAGCCCCGCAAGGGCGTCAAGGGCGAGGGACATACGTTCTACGGACCCGAGGAGGCGATCATCGCCTATAACGAGAAGCGCGCCGACCTGCACGCCATCGTCAAGTGTCTGGTCGACGACCTCGACGAGCAGGGCAACCCCGTGAAGACGATCAAGGAGACGACCATCGGCCGCATCCTCTTCAACCAGGTGGTGCCCAAAGAGGTGGGCTACATCAACGAGGTGCTCACCAAACGTTCGCTGCGCGACATCATCGCCGTGGTGATGAAGAAGGCCGGTGCCGACAAGGTGGCCGCCTTCCTCGACGACATCAAGAACATGGGCTACCGCATGGCTTTCCAGGGCGGTCTGTCGTTCAACCTCGATGCCGTCATCATCCCCGAGGAGAAGGAGGCGCTCGTGCAGGAGGGTTACGACCGCTCCGACGCCATCATGGAGGACTACAACATGGGTCTGATCACCAACAACGAGCGTTACAACCAGATCATCGACGTCTGGACGAACATCAACTCGAAGCTGACGAAAGCCGTGATCGACACGCTCGTCAAGGACGAGGACGGCTTCAACCCCGTCTACATGATGCTCGACTCCGGCGCCCGCGGTTCGAAGGAGCAGATCCGCCAGCTGAGCGGCATGCGAGGCCTTATGGCCAAGCCGCAGAAGTCGGGCGTCGAAGGCGGCCAGCAGGTCATCGAGAACCCGATTCTCTCGAACTTCAAGGAGGGCCTTTCGGTGCTTGAATACTTCATCTCGACGCACGGCGCCCGCAAGGGTCTGGCCGACACCGCCCTGAAGACGGCCGACGCCGGTTACCTGACGCGTCGTCTGGTCGACGTGGCGCAGGACGTCATCATCAACGAGGAGGACTGCGGCACGCTGCGCGGTCTGACGGCTACGGCCATCAAGCGCAACGACGACGTGGTGCAGACCCTCTACGACCGCATCCTGGGCCGCACGGCTCTGAACGACGTCATCCACCCGCTCACGGGCGAGGTGCTGTGCAAGGCCGGCGAGGAGATCACCGAGTCCATTGCCGAGGCGATCGAGAAGTCGCCGCTCGAATCGGTCGAAATCCGCTCGGTGCTCACGTGCGAAGCGCGCCGCGGCGTCTGCGCCAAGTGCTACGGACGCAACCTCGCCACGGCCCGCATGGTGCAGAAGGGCGAGGTGGTCGGCGTGATCGCCGCCCAGTCGATCGGCGAGCCGGGTACGCAGCTGACCCTGCGTACGTTCCACGTCGGCGGCGTGGCCGGCGGCACGGCTGTCGAGACCAACGTCGTTTCGAAATACGAAGGCCGTCTGGAGATCGACGAGCTGCGCACCGTCAAGGGCAAGAACGCCGCGGGCGAAGCGATCGACATCGTCATTTCGCGCCAGTCGGAGTTCCGCATCGTCGATCCCAAGACCGACATCGTGCTCTACACCCACAACCTGCCCTACGGCGCCACGCTCTTCATGGCCGACGGCGCCGAGGTCAAGAAGGGCGATCTGGTCTGCGAGTGGGACCCCTACAACGCCGTCATCATTTCGGAGTTCGAAGGCAAGGCCGTCTACGACAACGTGATCGAAGGCGTCACCTACCGCGACGAACGCGACGAGCAGACGGGTCTTTCGGAGAAGGTGGTCATCGAGTCGAAGGACCGCACCAAGAACCCCGTGATCCGCGTGCTCAACAAGGAGGGCGAGGAGGTCAAGCAGTACAACCTGCCGGTTTCGGCCCACATCGTCGTCAAGGACAACGCCAGGATCAAGACGGGCGACATCCTCATCAAGATTCCGCGTGCCGTCGGCAAGTCGGGCGGCGACATCACGGGCGGTCTGCCGCGCGTGACGGAGCTCTTCGAGGCCCGCAACCCGTCGAATCCGGCCATCGTCTCTGAGATCGACGGCGAGGTTACGTTCGGCAAGATCAAGCGCGGCAACCGCGAAATCGTCATCACCTCCAAGCAGGGCGATCAGAAACGCTATCTGGTGCCTCTGTCGCGTCAGATCATCGTTCAGGAGAACGACTACGTGAAGGCCGGCAGTCCGCTTTCGGACGGAGCCATCACTCCTTCGGACATCCTCAACATCCTCGGCCCGACGAAGGTGCAGGAGTACATCGTCAACGAGGTGCAGGAGGTTTACCGCATGCAGGGCGTGAAGATCAACGACAAGCACTTCGAGGTGATCGTGCGCCAGATGATGTCGAAGGTCAAGATCGAGGACCCGGGCGACACGCGCTTCTTCGAGGATCAGATCGTCGACAAGTGGGAGTTCATGGACGTGAACGACGAACTCTACGACAAGGTGGTCGTCACCGATGCCGGCGATTCGTCGAACCTTCAGCCCGGACAGATCGTCTCGCTGCGCAAGCTGCGCGATGAGAATTCGAGCCTCAAGCGGCGCGACCTGCGCCCCGTTGCGGTGCGCGACATCGTGCCGGCGACCTCGACCCAGGTGTTGCAGGGCATCACCCGTGCGGCGTTGCAGACGTCGAGCTTCATTTCGGCGGCTTCTTTCCAGGAGACCACCAAGGTGCTCAACGAGGCAGCCATCCAGGCCAAGGTCGACCCGCTGGAGAACCTCAAGGAGAACGTCATCTGCGGCCACCTCATCCCGGGCGGTACGGGTCTGCGCGAGTACGACGATCTGGTCGTCGGCTCGAAAGCCGATCTGGATACGCTCCAGCAGGCGCAGTAGCCGCTCCTCATTCCGCAAAAAATCCCTTCCGCCCCACAAGACGGAAGGGATTTTTGTCGTTCTGCGGAATGTCGGCCGCCGGCCGCCGGCCGGCACCGCCTCCGGCCTCCGGCCGGACCGTGCCGCGGTGCTTAGGACGGGCGGTGCGGAGCCGCAGGCCGCGGTCGTTTGTTCCCGCCGGATGTCGCGGAACGGTTTATTCCGCGTGCTTTTCGAGCCACTCCATCCGTCGCCGATCGGGCAGATGCGTCACCCGGAATCCGTCGAAACGGGCTTCGAATCCGTCGCCGTCGGGACTTGCGGCCATCATCCCGACCATGACGGGCGTGTGGTCCTGCAGCCAGGCGTTGCGCATCATCGTGTAGTTCAGGTCGTCGAAAGAGTAGTAGATCTCCACGGCGTCGAGGCGTCGCACCGCTTTGATCCATACCGCCTCTACCGGTTCGTCGAGCGCGATCACGCTCCAGTCGCTGGTGCGGTGAGTGACTACGGTGCTCAGGTTGAATTTGCCGTCGACATATTCGATTCCCGCCTTGATGTAGTTCTCCGCGTCGATGCGCAGCATCAGTCCGGCCTGGTCGAAGCGGACGCGGTAATCGCCGCTGATGCGCACCTTGGCTTCGAATTCGCCTCCGTAGACGGCATAGCAGAAAGGTGCGTCGTCGACCGTGAACCCGTAGTGGGAGATGCGCCAGTAGTCGCTGTGGGGTGTCGCACGGAACGTTATTCCGTCGTCGGCGATCGTCCATTGTTCGGGCTCGTTGAACCATTGCATCTTTTCGAGCGTTTGCGCTCCGGCGGCGGACCATGCGCCCAGAGCCAGAAGGGTGAAAAAGAGTTTCATGATCTTGCGTGTTTCGGTTCGTCGTGCGAAAACGTTGTGTGAAACGGTAAAAAACATTATCTTTCGCAAAGATAGCACCTCCTGCGTGCGGTGTGCAATACCGATAAATAACCAAATGCGGGGGAGGAACCGGCCGCAGGGCTGCCGGTTCCGGTGCGGATGACGCGGGTGCCCCGCCTATGTACGGAACATGGAAATTTTTCGCGAACTCAATGAGGAGCTGCTTCGTCAGCCTTTCGACGGCTGCTGCGAGGACAGCGAAGTCGAAGCGTGCCGGCGAACGGCGTCGACCTACGCATCGACCGAGGGTGCCATTGCGGTGTTGAGCGACCTGGGGACGGGCCGCAGCCGGATTTATTACGGAGGGCTGGCTGCGACGCTGGGACTGGCTTCGTGCGGAAAGGTCGAAGATATTCCGTCGATCTGGGAAACGGAGATACTCGGTCGGATTCATCCCGACGATCTGATCGGCAAGCAGCTGAACGAGCTTCGGTTTTTCCGGATGCTGAAGCACGGACCCGAGCGGCGACGGCGCGACCATTGCCTGCTCGAACCGTTGCGGATGCGTGACCGTTCGGGGCGTTACGTGCCGGTCGTGCACCGCATCCTCTATCTGTCGGGCCGTGCCGACGGCTGTGTCCGCATGGTGCTGTGTCTTTATAATGCGGCCTGCACCCTGCGGCCCGAACGAAGCATGATCGTATGCATGTCCGATGGACGCTCCGTGCCTTTGGAGCGTCGGGAGGACGGACGGCTGCTCACTTCCCGCGAACGTGAGGTGCTGCGGCTCATCGGAGAGGGGGCATCCAGCAAGGAGATCGCGCGGAGGCTCTCCATCGCGCTGCATACGGTCAACCGCCACCGCCAGAACATCCTCGGCAAGTTGCAGGTCCGCAATTCGGTCGAGGCGTACCGGCTGGCCGAACGGCTGCGGTTGCTTTGAGGCAAGAGGTCCTGCGGGAGGACGTTTTGCGCAGACGGATTTATGGGCGGATGGATGGCCTCCCCGTGCAGAGAGTCCGCTTCGGGGCCTTGCGGCCGGTCGGGCAGCCCGATGCAGAGGCCGACCGGTTTTCGGGGATCAGCGTTTCTCGACGCGCCGGGCCAGACCGCCTTCGGAGGTCTCGCGGTAGAGCGAAGGCAGGTTGTGGCCGGTTTCGTTCATCACTTCGACCACCTTGTCGAACGACACCAGGTGCGAGCCGTCGGAGAGCGTGGCGTAGATGTTGGCGTCGAGTGCCCGGGCCGCAGCGATGGCGTTGCGCTCGATGCAGGGCACCTGCACCAGTCCGCACACGGGGTCGCACGTCAGCCCGAGGTGGTGCTCCAGCCCCATTTCCGCGGCGTATTCGATCTGCGAGGGGGTGCCTCCGAAAAGCTGGCATGCGGCGGCGGCAGCCATGGCGCAAGCCACGCCCACCTCGCCCTGGCAGCCCACCTCGGCTCCCGAAATCGACGAGTTGGTTTTGGCGATGTTGCCGAAGAGCCCGGCCGTGGCCAGCGCACGCAGGATGCGGATGCGCAGGAAGTTGCGCGAGGTGGCCAGGTGATAGAGGACGGCCGGCACCACGCCGCTCGATCCGCAGGTCGGGGCCGTGACGACCACCCCGCCCGAGGCATTCTCCTCCGAAGTGGCCAGGGCATAGGCATAGATCTTTGCGCGCGACGAAAGCGAGTCGGAGTAGCTTTTCGATTTGACGAAGTAGGTGCTCGCCTTGCGGGCCACTTTCAGCCCTCCGGGCAGGACGCCGTCGTTGTTGAGACCCCGTTCGATGGTGGCGCACATGGAGGTCCAGATCGTGTCGAGGTACTCCCAGATTTCGGGGCCCTCGCAATCTTCGACATATTCCCAGAAGGTTTTGCCTTCGCGGTAGCACCACGTCTTGATCTCGGAGATCGTCGTCAGAGGATAGATGCTCCGGGGTTCCTCGCGCCGGGTCGTTTCATCGGCCAGCGCTCCGCCGCCGATGCTGTAAATCTTCCAGCTTTCGGCGGTTTCCGTGCCCCGGAAAGCCTCGAACAGCATGCCGTTGGGATGAAAGGCCGGCACGATGTCGGGCTGCCAGACGATTTCGGCGGGAGCCAGCGGCGAAAGCACCGACAGGATCGCCCGGTCGGTCAGGTGGCCCTTGCCCGTGGCGGCCAGAGAGCCGTAGAGCGTCACGCGAAAGCGATCGGCCTCGGGGTGCCGGGCGGCGAAAAGTTCGGCGGCGCGTTTGGGCCCCATCGTGTGGCTGCTCGACGGTCCGTTGCCGATTTTGTATAACTCCTTGAGCGATTCCATAAACCCGCTTTTTTTCTGACGATACAAAAAAGAGCGTGCGCACGACACCCTCTTTCTGGTAGCTCCACCGCGACTCGAACGCGAATTTAGGGTTTAGGAAACCCTCGTTCTATCCCTTGAACTATGGAGCCGGAAAAATGCAGCGCTCTTCTCGGGAGGGGAAGAACGCTGCAAATATAGTAAAAATCCGCGAAAATCAGAACCGGAACCCTACGCCCAGCGAAAATACGTGGGCGTGGAGCTTGTAGTTGCCCGAGAACACCTCGGTGAGCTGCGACGGGTTGCCGTACTGGTAGAGCGGGTAGGAGCCCGTGCGCTCCGGATCGGCCGACGAGACGAAGCAGTAGGCCAGGTCGATCGACACGAAGCGTGCCGGACGAAGCGACAGGCCCGCCGTGTAGGCCACCTTGGTCATCGACGGGGTTTCGGGATTCAGGTAGCTGCTGTCCACGGGGCTCTCGTCGACATACATGCCCATGCGGGCCGTGAGCCATTCGGTGGCCCGGTACTGGCCGCCGAAACGGAATGCCAGCGTGTTGGAGTAGTTCTTCACCGAGTAGATCGGTGCGATGCCCAGCTCCGTTTCGTTGAATTCGACGTTCAGCTCCTTGTAGGCCTTCCAGCCGTTCCATTGGAGGTCGACGGCCAGCTCCCAGCGGTCGGTCGGGCGGAACGACACGCCCCACGTCACCACGGTCGGGAGCGGCAGCCGGGTGCGGAACGTGCCTCGGTCGAGCCCGGGGATCACTTCGCTGCCCCCGGAGAGCTTGCTCAGCGAGTTGAGCAGCGTGAGGTGCTGCTGCGCCTCGGGCGAGGCGTAGTCGAGGGCGGCGTGGCCCTTGCCCACCTTCATGTTCATGCGCGAACGCCACGTCATGCCCAGCGACCATTTGTCGTTGATGTCCCACAGGATGCCCGCATTGACACCCACGGCCACGTCGGATTTGCCGTCCAGTCGGGCCGAGACGACGGCCCGGTCGGCGAAATGGCCGGCGAAGTAGGCGGCTCCCGCCTGTGCCTGACCGATGTATCCCTGCATGGCGGCGATCTGTGCGTCGGTCTGCGGCGTGGAGGGAAGCTGTTGCAACTGCTCGACCTGCGCCTGGAGCTTCGAGGCTGCGAGTTGCAGGCCGCCCGCCGCCTGGAGGTTGCCCGTTGCGGTGGGCAGCATCGAACGCGAGAGGTCGAAATTGCCCCACGTGATCATCAGGCCGGCGCCGATCGAGAGCCGGTCGCAGATTTTGAACGACACGGTGGGCTGCACGCAGAACGCCTTGAGGTTGATCTCCTGCACCAGGTGGGCTCCCGACCAGTCGTCGCCCCAGCGCATCGACGAACCGTTGGGCGTGAAGAATCCCACGCCGAGCGACAGGCGCTCGATGGGTTTGTAGTTGAAGTAGAAGTGGAGCGGGGTCGAGAGTTTGTTGTGCGACTTCTCGGCTTCGCCGCTCGTGTAGCCGTTTTCCAGCGTCGGCAGCGCCCGGTACTCCACTTTGGAGACGATGCCCGTGAATCCGGCCGACAGGTCGAATTTCGACTTTTGGAACGACGCGGCCGCCGGGTTGAAGTAGATCGACTCCGAATTGAGCTTCATGGCCGTTCCCACGTGACCCATACCGGTCTGTTTGGCCGACATGTTGTTGACCTGATAGCCTTCGGCCAGTGCGGCCGAGGCGAGCATCGCGGCGCCGACAAGGAGGAGCGTTTTTTTCATGGAAAATTTTTTGGGTTCATACTTCCGCGCCGTCGGGCGCGGCTCAAATCGCGGGCAAAAGTAGAAAAACTATCCTCCGGACCCAAATAATTTGGCAATAAATTCTTGAAAATTGGACTAAATGGCCGATAATTGGCCGCTTTTTCCTCTGCGACATGCGGCGGGCCGTGCGGAGCGAATGCGATTGTCCCCGCAGGGCCGGAGCGCTGCGGGGACATGGCGGAGAGGCGGAGACGGGGCTGCCCGGGGCCTTATGCCGAGGGGTTCTGCCGGGCGTTGTAGGCTTCGAGCGCCTTGCGCAGGACGAGCAGGGCCCGTTCGAGGTCCTCTTTTTTCAGGACGTAGGCGATGCGCACCTCGTTGCGGCCGCGGGCGGGGTCGGAGTAGAATCCCGACGCGGGGGCGAGCATCACCGTCTCGCCCTCGTACTCGAATTCCGAGAGGCACCAGGCGCAGAACTTGTCGCTGTCGTCCACCGGCAGGCGGGCCACCGTGTAGAACGCACCCATCGGAATGGGCGAGTAGACGCCCGGGATGCGGTTGAGCCCGTCGATGAGGCATTTGCGCCGTTCGATATACTCTTCGTAAACCTCGGTGGCGTAGGAGCGGGGGGCGTCGATCGAAGCCTCGGCGACGATCTGGCCCAAAAGCGGGGGAGACAGGCGGGCCTGGCAGAACTTCATCACGGCGTTGCGCAGCGAGCGGTTTTTGGTGATGAAGGCCCCGATGCGGATGCCGCATTCGGAGTAGCGTTTCGACACCGAGTCGATGAGCACCACGTTCTGCTCGATGCCCTCCAGATGGCAGGCCGAGATGTAGGGCGACCCCGTGTAGATGAACTCGCGGTACACCTCGTCCGAGAAGAGGAACAGGTCGTATTTCTTCACCAGGTCGCGGATGCGGTTCATTTCGCGCCTCGTGTAGAGGTATCCGGTCGGGTTGTTGGGGTTGCAGATCAGGATGCCGCGCGTGCGGGGATTGATGAGTTTCTCGAACTCCTCGACGGGCGGCAGGGCGAATCCGTTCTCGATGGTCGACACCACGGGGCGGATGGTCGCTCCGGCCGAGATGGCGAATGCCATGTAGTTGGCGTAGGCGGGCTCGGGGACGATGATTTCGTCGCCCGGGTTGAGGCACGACATGAAGGCGAACAGCACGGCTTCCGATCCGCCCGTCGTGACGATGATGTCGTCGGGCGTCAGTTTGATCTGGTACTGCTCGTAGTAGCTGACCAGTTTTTCGCGCAGCGAGCGGTAGCCGTCGCTGGGGCTGTATTCCAGGATCGTGCGGTCGAGGTGTTTGACGGCCTCCAGTCCCACGTCGGGAGTCGGCAGGTCGGGCTGGCCGATGTTCAGGTGGTAGATTTTGATTCCCCGGTTCCGGGCGGCTTCGGCCAGCGGTACGAGTTTGCGTATGGGCGAGGCCGGCATCAGTTCGGCGCGTTGCGAGATTTCGGGCATGATGTTCGGATGTTGTTTCGGTGTTCGGGACCCGGACGCTGCGTGGCGCGGGGGCCGGATGCGGAGAGGCTTCGTGCCGTCCGTCGGAGCAAAGATAGGTATTTTTCCGGAAAACGGGAAACGGACCGACCGAAAGACCGCTTGCGACGGCGCGGCCGACGATCCGTACGGCGGATTTGGTGAAATGGAATTTGTGTGTTACTTTTGCGAACGGAAAGTTGGCGGAGTGGTCGATCGCGGCGGTCTTGAAAACCGTTGAACTGCAAGGTTCCGGGGGTTCGAATCCCTCACTTTCCGCTTTCGGGGATCGTTGAAACGGCAGAACGGAGCGTTCTGTCGTTTTTTTTGCCGGGCTCTGCTCGGACCTCTCTGTTGCTCCCCGGATTTCCGACGCCGCCACCCGCCCTTTTTCCGGTCTCTCCCCAGTTCTTCTTCTCCTGCCTTTTGCCGATCCCTCTCCGGTCGCTTTTGCAGCTTTCTCCCGGACCCTGCCTTCTCCCGGCCTCCTTGATGCGCTCCCCGGATACCCGAGGCCCTGCGGGCCCTTGCTGCGGAACAAAAATCCCGGCCCGAAACTGATTACGGGCCGGGACTGCCGGAAGCTGCGTCACTTCTCGAAAGATTCTTCGGTGCGGCACTACAAAGATAGCGAAATTCCCCCCCCCGCAAATTTTGGGCCGATTTGTGTCCTAAATGACTTGAAACAGGACTTTTTGTGTTGTTTTTTCGGGATATTCGCCGCTGATCGACGGATGGCGGTCTTTGTCCGGGCAATTCGACGGACTGTTTATGCCGTTGCGGCCCGCGCGGTCCGATGGCCGCAACCGGCGGCGAATTATTGTCGCGGATGACTGCGGGATTCCGACCGGATGCCGCGCCCCGGAGCGCTGCGAAAAGGTCCGATCGCAAAATTACGCATTTATACCACCTCCCCGGCGGCGGGGAATGAGTACCTTTGTCGTTGCAAAGGTTTTTTCGTGCAATGGCAAAGTATTTCGACATGCTGATGGAGGACGTGCGGTTCCGGGAGGGACTGAACGCCTGCATGAACTGCGGCGTCTGCACGGGCGTCTGCCCGGCCGCCGAGTTCTACGACTACGACCCGCGGCAGATCGTTTCGATCGTCCAGACCCGCGACGATGAGGCCATCGAACGGCTGCTGAAGAGCGACACCATCTGGTATTGCGGCGAGTGCATGTCGTGCCGGCCCCGCTGTCCCCGGGGCAACACGCCGGGCTATGTGATTCAGGCCCTGCGCACGCTGTCGCAGAAGCTGGGCTTCTTCGTCGAGAGCGAGAAAGGCCGCCAGCAGCTGGCCCTCAAACGCACCATCGGCGAGAACATCCTGCGCACGGGCTACTGCATCGTGCCGCGGCTGGTCCGGCCTGAGCTGCATCCCGAGCAGGGCACCGTGTGGAAGTGGATCTACGACAACGACAAGGAGGTTTTCGGCCGCTTCACGCCCGTCTACATGCAGCACGGGGCGGGGGCCCTGCGCCGTCTCGACGACGAGTCGCTCGCCGAGCTCAACCGCATCTTCGAGGTGAGCGGCGGCAGCGAGATGTTCGAGACCATCGAACGCCACTCCGACCGCAAGGCCCGCGAGATGGGCTACGACGACGGAGCCGACCAGCGTTACATGATGGACGTATTCCTCAACAACAGCAACGAACATTCGTAAAGCGATGAACAGACGACCCAGTTGGCGCGACTATCAGAAACAGATCGCCGACGACCGTTACTACTATGCCCGCAGCTGCATCCGCCAGAACTTTTTCCCCGGAAGCGAGAAGGCCTTTATCGACATTTTGCAGCGCGACCTGGGCCGCGACCTGCTGGACGATCCCAAGCACTCGTCGTGCACGGGCATCGGCTACCATTCGGACATCGTGCCTCTGGAGACGATCATGACCGTCGTGGCGCGTCAGTTCTCGCTGATGAACGAGGCGGGCTACGAAAACTTCGTCACTTCGTGCATCACCTCGTTCGGCATCTACACCGAGATTCTGGCCACGTGGGCCGAATTCCCCGAGACCGAGGAGCGCACGCGCGAGCTTCTCCGCAAAGCCACCGGCCGCGAATTCCGCAAGCCGGCGAGCCTGGCCCACACGTCGGACGTCATGTTCCACTTCCGCGACGAGATCGCCCGCCGGGCCCGGCGGCGGCTGGTCAACGCCCAGACGGGCGAGCCGCTGCGCGTGGTCGAACACATCGGCTGCCACTACGCCAAGATTTTCCCCAAGTCGGGCATCGGCGGTTCGGAGTTCCCCTACGTGCTGGCCGGCATGGTCGAGGCGTGGGGGGGGGAGTGCGTCGACTACCCCGAGCGGCGGCATTGCTGCGGATTCGGATTCCGCAACTACCTGGTGCAGGCCAACCGCGGCTATTCGATCGCCAATTCGCACAAGAAGCTGGAGAGCATGGCCCCCTACAAGCCCGACTTCATCGTGGCCAACTGTCCGGGCTGCGCCATGTTCCTCGACAAGTGGCAGTACGCCATCGCCGAGATGGAGGGCACGACCTACGGAGAGAACGGACACGGCATCCCGGTGCTGACCTATGAGGAGATGGCCGGGCTGGTGCTGGGCTACGACCCCTGGACGCTGGGCATGCAGATGCACCAGGTGGATGTCGAACCGCTGCTCGACAAGATGGGCGTGGAGTACGACCCCGCGGCCAAATACCTGGGCCGCAACGGAAAATACATCGGGAAACCCGCGTCGGCGGTGGTCAACTGCTGTCCGACGGATACCATTTACGACATAAGAGAGTGATGAAGAAACGTGTGATCGTCATAGGCGGCGGTGCGGCGGGGCTGCAAACGGCCCTCAAGCTGGCGGACCGGGGGATAGAACCGCTCGTCGTGGAGAAAGAACCGGAAACGGGAGGCAAGCTGCGCGACTGGCATGTGCTTTTCCCGTCGTTCACCCCGGCCGCCGAAGTGCTGGGCGAGCTGCGCCGGCGCGTCGCCGAGCGGGGCGTCGAGGTGATGACGGGTGCCGGCGTTAGCGCCTTCACCTCGCGCAGCGTGACGCTCGACGACGGGCGGGTGCTGGAGTGCGCGGCCGTGGTCGTCGCCACGGGATTCACCCTTTTCGATGCGCGCATCAAGGAGGAGTACGGTTACGGGCTCTACGACAACGTGTTCACCTCGGCCGACATCGAGCGGATGATGAACCGGGGCCGCGTAGTGCGTTCCGACGGCACGGCGCCGCGCCGCATCGCGCTGCTGCATTGCGTCGGCTCGCGCGACGAGAAGGTGTGCCAGCAGCATTGTTCGCGGGTCTGCTGCATCACGGGCGTGAAGCAGGCGATGGAGCTCAAGCGGCTCTTCCCCGAGGCCGAGGTGTTCAACTTCTATATGGACATCCGCATGTTCGGCCCCGGCTACGAGGAGATGTACCGCGAAGCGCAGCAGAGGTGCAACGTGCACTTCGTGCGCGGGCGCATCTCCGAAGCGGCGCCCACGCTCGACGGGCGCGTGCAGATCAAGGCCGAGGACACGCTCACGGGGCGTCCGCTCCGGATGAGCGTCGACATGCTGGTGCTGCTGGTGGGCATGCGGGCCAACGACGACAACGCTGCGCTGGCCGCAAGCGCCGGGCTGCGGCTGGCCCCGAGCGGTTTCATGCAGCCCCGCGACCTCTTTCTGGGGGGCGCCGAGAGCGGCGCGGAGGGCATCTTCTATGCGGGAACGGTCACGGCGCCCAAGAGTGTCGGCGAGACGCTCGCCGAAGCCTCGGCGGCGGCCGATGCCGTGGCCGAATACCTCAAGCGATAGGTTATGGCTGCCATCAATTTCGGATACACGATCTCCAAGCCGCGGGCCATCGACCTGGACCGCAACAACCTGCGCAAGAGCGATGAAATCCTGCGCGAAATGCCCGAGTTGCAGACCTGCATCGGCTGCGGCAGCTGCACGGCGGTCTGCACGGCCGGCAACCTCACGCAGTTCAACTTCCGCAAGGTCCACACGCTGGTCCGCCGCGGAGAGTACGAAGGGGCCTACGAGGAGATGAACAAGTGCATGCTGTGCGGCAAATGCCGGCTCGTCTGCCCGCGGGGCATCAACACGCGCGGGGTGGTGATGCTCATCAAACGTAAACTGGGGGATTTCTGACCATGACTTTCTACGCACCTTTCTGTCTGCCGTTCATCGTCGGCGCCTCGGTGATGTTCGCCGCGGTCGCCGCCAAGTGGATCGTGTGGTTCCACCGGCTGCCGCCGGCCGACAAACGTCTTTTCTGGCGCGGAATCCCCACCCGGAAGACGTTCGGAGCCGCGGGCGAGGTGATCTGCGAATCGCTGCTCCACCGCCGCATCTTCCGCATCAACCCCGTGTTGGGATACATGCACATGTCGCTGGCCTTCGGCTGGTTTCTGCTCATCGCGGTGGGATGGATCGAGACGGTGGCCTACCTGGGGCTGCGCTACGTGCCGCTGCAGGGGCACGTCTTTTTCAAATACTTCGCCACGGGGCTGCCGCACAAGCCGTTCTTCGACTTTACGATGGACCTCCTGTTGCTCTTCGTCCTCTCGGGCGTGGCGCTGGCCTGGGGCAAGCGTCTCCGCTCGCGGGCGCTGGGCATGCGGCGGACGACCCGCCATGTGCTCGGGGACCGCATCGCCCTCTCGGCGCTGTGGTTCATCTTCCCGGCGCGTCTGGTGGCCGAGAGCACGACTTCGGCGCTCTATGGCGGCGGCGGGTTCCTCACCGGCACGATCGGCGACTGGTTGTACGGACATGTCGGCGTCGTGGCGCTGATGAATCTCGAGGGCGCGGCCTGGTGGTTCTATTCGTCGTGCCTGGGGCTCTTCTTCGTGGCGATGCCCTTCTCGCGCTACATGCACATCTTCACCGAGATTCCGCTCATCTTCCTGCGCCGCTACGGCCTGCGGTCGGGCGAAAAGGAGTCCTCCTTCGACCGCTTCCAGACCGATGCCTGCTCGCGCTGCGGCATCTGCATCGACCCCTGCCAGCTGCAAAGCGTGCTGGGCGTCGACGACGTGCAGTCGGTCTATTTCCTGCGCGACAGGCGTTACGGGATGCTGCGGCGCGAAGTGGCCGACAACTGTCTCGTGTGCGGCCGCTGTGCGGCCAAATGCCCGGTGGGCATCGACCTCAACACGCTGCGTCTCAATTCGCGCGATGCGATGCACAACGTGCCCGACGAACGCCGCTACGACTACTTCCGGGGGCTCGACCGTTCCGAAGGAGGCGGACGCACGGGCTACTTCGCCGGATGCATGACTCTGCTCACGCCCCGGACGCTCACGGCCATGGAGCGCATCTTCAATGCGGCCGGCGAGGAGGTGTGGTGGGCCGACCGCGAAGGCGGCGTCTGCTGCGGAAGACCGCTGAAACTGGCCGGAGAGACCGACTCGGCCCGCCGGATGATGCAGTACAACACGGAGCTGTTCCGCAGACACGGCATCACGACGCTGGTCACCTCGTGCCCGATCTGCCTGAGGGTCTTCCGCGAGGACTACGACCTGAAGGGGATCGAGGTGCTGCACCATTCGGAGTATATCCTGCGCCTGATCCGCTCGGGACGGCTTGCACCCGAGCGCGGAACGATGCGTTTCACCTACCACGACCCCTGCGAGCTGGGGCGCGGCTGCGGCATCTATGAGCCGCCCCGTGCCGTGATCGGAGCGCTCGGCGAGCTCGTCGAACCGGCTTCCACGCGCGAAAACGCCCTCTGCTGCGGCTCTTCGGTGGCCAATACGGTCATTTCCGATGCGCAGCAGGTCGCCATCGCCCGCCATGTGGGGGCCGAACTCGATGCGACGGGAGCCGATGCGGTCGTCACGGCGTGCCCGCTCTGCAAGAAGGCGCTCGGACGGGGCACGGCCCTGCCCGTGGCCGATCTGGCGGAGGTGGTCGCCGCGGGGCTCAAATCCTGACCGACGGCCGACAGGGACGAGAATGAAAAAATAATTCGGCCCTTAATTTTCTGTAAAACAGCCGGAATCGCAATCTGCGGCCGCCGGAGTGCGAAATAAATTTTGCAAAGCCGGGAATTTGTATTATCTTTGCAGCAGCAAAAGCGATAGATCGGGCCGCGGCCCATCGACGATACATCGCGGGATAGAGCAGTTGGCAGCTCGTCGGGCTCATAACCCGGAGG
>USCH01000037.1 GCA_900553175.1 uncultured Alistipes sp.
TGTATTGTTAGAGTCCTGACTACTTCTATTTCCTAAAGGAAATTGACAGATAAATACTACATTTCTTTTCTCTCAAATATAACCAGTAATTCAAAGAACCTCGTTGAAAAAACCTCGCATTTTGTGATGCGAAAGGACTGCAAAGATAAGCGATCTTTTTCAATCCTGCAAATATTTTTTCAAGAACTTTGCGTTTTTTTTCAAAAACCCGCGTCTTCATCGAACCTGAAGCTCCTTTACTGTAAACTTCCGATCTTTGTAAGAACCCGTGTTTTTCTCAAACGCGGATGCAAAGGTAGGGACTTTTTCCGAACCTGCAAATATTTCGGCATCTTTTTTTCGAAAAAAGTTAAAAAAATACGAAAAACAGCCCCCGAAAGGGGTTGCACCTATATATATTATAAACAGCCCGCCGACAACGGCGAGAGGCCGGAGGCCCGGCACACCGATCCGGCCGATCCCGGGCAAAACGCAAACAAGTTTGCTTTTGCGCCCGGCATGCACTATCTTTGCCAGCAAATCGGAAAAGATGAACCTCAAAAAGATTTCGCTGCTCGTCCTGCTGCTCGTCGTGGCGGACCAGGCACTCAAAATCTGGGTCAAGACCCACATGCACCTCGACGAAGCGATCGTGGTGTTCCCCGACTGGTTCCAGCTGCGCTTCATCGAAAACAACGGGGCGGCATTCGGCATGCACATCGCCTCGCGCGGCGGCTTCGACTGGGGCAAGCTGGCGCTGGGACTCTTCCGCATCGCCATGGTCGGCGCCGTCGGCTGGTTCATCGTCCGGCTCGCAGGCAAAAAAGAGACCCCGAAAGGCGTGCTCGTCGGGCTGGCGCTCATTCTGGCCGGAGCTCTGGGCAACATCCTCGACAGCGCTTTCTACGGGCTGATCTTCTCGGAGTCGACGCCCTGGACGGTAGCCCGGGCGGGCGGACACTACGCCGGATTCATGATGGGCAAAGTCGTGGACATGTTCTATTTTCCGCTCTTCCGGTGGGACGGCGTTCCCGGATTCCTGCGGTTCCTGGTCGACAGCAACAACTATTTCTTCGGCGCCATCTTCAATCTGGCCGATGCCTACATCTCGGTAGCCGTAGTCTATCTGCTTCTGTTTCAGCATAAATTCTTCAACAAGTAGATTTTTTCGCAAAAAAAGGTTGGTGTTTCAGAAAAAAGTGTTACTTTTGCACACCGCAATTCCGAAAATGCCCAGGTGGCGGAATAGGTAGACGCGCACGTTTCAGGTGCGTGTGCCGCAAGGCGTGCAGGTTCGATTCCTGTCCTGGGCACTGGAGACCCCGCAGAACGCAAGTTCAGCGGGGTTTTGCTTTTCATGGCAATCGGAGCCACTCCGGCCCGCAGCCTGCCGCCGCCCCGCCAGGCGTTCCGCACCGGACGAGCCGCACTCCGGAGCGGCCGACGCAACCCCGGCAGACACTCGTTCGCAAACGGGCCGGAATCCGGCCCGATCCGAGCCATGACGCAAGCCGGATGCGCTCCCGCCCTGCAAAACGCAAATAAATTTGGCTTTGCACCTAACTTATTCGTATCTTTGGCTGCGCCTTAGATACTTCCGCTCGGCAATGCTCAAATAAATTTGGCATTGCGCTCAACTTATTCGTATCTTTGACTTCGTCGAAGATACTCCCGCTCGGCAAAATGCAAGCAAGTTTGCTTTTGCCCTCGCTTATTCGTATCTTTGGCTTCGTCGAAGACGTGCGCCTCGGAAAAATGCAAGCAGACTCGCTCGTTTCTCCCGGCTTATTCGTATCTTTACGCATCCAACCCACAGCCATGAAAGACACCATTGCGGTCATCTGCGAGAACACCGGGCACACGCTCGAAGTCGAAATGGGCACCCCGCTGCTCGAAATCGCGCAGCGGCATCTGCCCGCCGGCCCCCGCCCCTTTCTCGCCGCCGAGGTGAACAACCGCATCAAGGAGCTCAGCTACAAAGTATACACGCCCGTCTCGGTCCGCTTCGTCGACATCACGTCGTATCCCGGCAGCCGCGTCTACCAGCGCACGGCGAAGTTCGTCCTCCAAAAAGCGGTCAGCGAGCTCTATCCCGGCCGGAAGCTGTTCATCCGCCATTCGCTCGGACGCTGCGGCTTCTACTGCGAAATCGAAGGCATCGACCGTCTGGACGAATGCCGGACCGACGCGCTCGCCCGCCGCATGCGGGAGATCGCCGCGGCCGACTTCCCCATCCGGCGGCAGCGGATGCTCACCTCGGAGGTGCGCGCACGCTACGCGGAACGGGGCTTCGACGACAAGATCGCCCTGCTCGACACGCGGCCGCAGCTCTACAGCGTCCTCTACACGCTCGACGACACGATCGGATACTTCTACGGACCGATGGCCCCCTCGTCGGGTTACGTCACCCTCTTCGGCCTCTCGCCCTACTACAACGGGTTCTACCTGGCCCTGCCCCTGCGCGAGGCACCCGACACGCTTCGGCCCGATGTCGAGCAGCAGAAGATGTTCGGCATTTTCCAGGAATACCAGTCGTGGGTGCGGCTCATGGGCGTGCCGACCGTGGGCGCCGTCAACGCCAAGGTCCTCGCCGGCGATGCCGGAGGCATGATCCAGCTGGCCGAAGCGTTCCACGAGCGCAAATTCGCCTGGGTGGCCGACACCATCCGCGAGGCCAACCTCACGCGCGGCACCCGCATGGTGCTCATTTCGGGCCCCTCGTCGAGCGGCAAGACCACCTCGGCCAAGCGGCTGGGCATCCAGCTGGGCGTGCTGGGGCTGAAACCCGTCATGATCTCGCTGGACGACTACTTCGTCGAGCGGGAGAAGACCCCGCGCGACGAAAACGGCGACTACGACTTCGAAGCGCTCGAAGCCATCGACCTGGAGCTCTTCAACGACCACCTGCGGCGTCTGACGGCCGGCGAAAGCGTCGACATTCCGCGCTACGACTTCATCACCGGCCGACGCATGTGGCACCACCATCCGCTGACGCTCGACGAGCGGTCGATCCTCATCGTCGAGGGCATCCACGGGCTCAATCCGCGGCTCACCCCCTCGATCCCCGACACACAGAAGCTGCGCATCTACATCTCGTGCTTCACGTCGGTGGCCATGGACGATCTCTCGCGCATCGCCACCACCGACAACCGGCTGCTGCGCCGCCTGGTGCGCGACTACACGCAGCGCGGCTACGACGCCACGGCCACCCTCTCGCGCTGGGCGAGCGTCCGCCGGGGCGAGGAGAAGCACATCTTCCCCTACCAGGAGAACGCCGACGTGATGCTCAACTCGTCGCTTTTCTACGAGATTTCGGTGCTGCGGCCCTACGCCGAGAAGATCCTGCGCGAAGTGCCCGACACGATCCCCGAATACGACGAAGCGCGGCGCATGCTCCGCTTCCTCGACCGGTTCATCCCCGTGCCGCCCGACGAAATTCCGCCCACGTCGATCCTGCGCGAATTCATCGGCGGCAGCAGCTTCAAATACTGATTCCGAAGCCCCAATACCGAACCATGAAAAAAGCTCTTCCGATCATAGCCGTGCTCTGCACGATTTCCGGCGCCGCCGCTCAAAATCCGATTCCGCGATCCATGCAGGAGGACTCCTGTTCGTACATGAGCGCCGCCTACTGGGAACAATGGAACCCCGAAGAGCAGGCGCGCATCGACCGCGACATCGACCGGTACCGCAAGGCCGACGCCCGGATCGAGATTCCGGACATCGCCGCGGGGACGGAGGTCGAAATCGAACAGCTGTCGCACGACTTCGTTTTCGGAGCGCACATCTTCAACTACGATCAATTGGGCCGGACCGAGTACAACGACCGCTACAAGGAGCTGTTCGGCACGCTGTTCAACTCGGCGACCGTCGCATTCTACTGGAAAAAATTCGAGATGCGCCCCGGAGAGCGGCGGTTCCGCGGCACGTACGAAGATTCCGAGGCTTTCTGGAATGCCCAGCAGCACCCCAACGAGCTTCCCCACTGGCGCCGTCCGGCGACCGATCCCGTGGTCGAGTTCTGCGAAAGCAAGGGCATCCGCATCCACGGCCACACGCTCATCTGGAACAACCGGCGCTGGCACCTGCCCGAATGGCTCGCGGAGTGCATGACCGAGAGCGAACGGGCCCGGTGGCAGCAGCTGCTCGCCCCCTCCGGCGACGGCACCGGACCGAACGGCTACGCCCGCGCGGACCTCGACAAGCTGGAAAGTCTGTTCGCACACTATGCCGACACGCTGCGACGGCTCTGCGACGAGCGCATCCGCACGATCGCCGAACACTACGGGGAGCGGATCGACAGCTGGGACGTCGTCAACGAAAGCGCCTCCGACTGGGAGCGGGGGCGCCTCATGCCCGGACGGAAGCTGTGCAAAAGCGGGTCCGTCCTGATGCCCGGCGACTATCCCTACCGCGCGCTCAAGAGCGCCGAGCGGTATTTTCCCGCAGGCGTCAAGCTCAACATCAACGACTACCTCCGCCGTCCGCCCTATGCCGAACAGGTCGAATCGCTTCTCGAACGCGGCTGCAAGATCGACATCATGGGCGTGCAGATGCATCTGTTCCAGCCGCAGGAGTGCCTCGACATCGCCGAGGGCCACGGCAGCCAAACCCCCGAAGAGGTGCGCCGCTACATCGAATGGCTCTCGGCGCCCGGGCTGCCGCTCCACCTGAGCGAAATCACGATCACCTCGCCCGGCGACGACCGGCGGGAACTCATGATCCAGGCGATCATCGCACGCAACCTCTACCGGCTGTGGTTCAGCAGCGAACGGATGATGGGAATCACCTGGTGGAACGTCGTCGACGGTTGCGGAGCCCCCGGGGAGCCGTCGACTTCGGGCCTCTTCACCCGCGACATGCGCCCCAAACCCGCCTACTACGCCCTCGACGGACTGATCAACGGCGAATGGAAAACCCGGCTGACCGCCCGGCCCGACCGGGAGGGAGTCCTGCGGTTCCGCGGCTTCCGCGGCAACTACCGTCTGACGTGGACCGATTCCGAAGGAGGCACCCGAACGCAAGAATATCATCTCCAATAAACCGACAAACACATGTTCGACAAATTTGAATCGCGCCACATCGGCGTCACCGACGACCGGGAGCTCGGCGAAATGCTCGCAACGATCGGCGTCGCTTCGGTCGACGACCTCATCGCACAGGTCGTCCCCGCCTCGATCCGTCTCAAGAAACCGCTCGCCCTGCCGCAGGCGATGAGCGAATACGAGTTCGCCGCCCACATCCGCGAGCTGGCCGAGCGCAACCGTCCGCTGCGCTCGTTCATCGGCATGGGCTACTACCCCTCGGCCGTACCGGCCGCCGTGGTGCGCAACGTCTTCGAGAATCCGGCGTGGTACACCTCCTACACCCCCTATCAGGCCGAAATCTCGCAGGGCCGGCTGGAGGCGCTGCTCAACTTCCAGACCGCCGTGATCTCGCTCACGGGCATGGAGATCGGCAACTGCTCGCTGCTGGACGAGGGCACCGCCGCCGCCGAAGCCATGACGATGATGCTCTCGCTGCGTTCGCGCGAGGCCGTCAGGGAGGGCCGCAACCAGCTCTTCGTCGACCGCAACATCTTCCCGCAGACGCTCGACCTCCTGCTTACGCGCAGCGAACCGTTCGGCATCGAACTCATCATCGACGACTTCGACCAGTACGAATTCACGGGCCGCGAATTCGGCGCCGTGGTCCAGTATCCGGCCGCCGACGGCGCCGTGCGCGACTATGCCGCCTTCACCGCCGCCGCCCATACCCGAGGGGTCCTGGTGACGGCCGTCGCCGACCTCCTCTCGCTGGCGCTGCTCAAGGCTCCGGGCGAGTGGGGCGCCGACATCGCCGTGGGTTCGGCCCAGCGGCTGGGCACCCCGATGGGCTTCGGCGGACCCCACGCCGGCTACATGACCACGCGCGAGGCCTACAAGCGCAACATGCCGGGCCGCATCATCGGCGTTTCGGTCGACCGGCTGGGCAACCGGGCGCTGCGCATGGCGCTCCAGATGCGCGAGCAGCACATCAAGCGCGAGCGGGCCACGTCGAACATCTGCACCGCCTCGGCGCTAATGGCCTCGATGGCGGGCTTCTACTGCGTCTACAACGGCCCCGAAGGCATTCGCCGCGCAGCCGAAACGGCCCACGGCGCCGCCCTGACGGTGGCCCGCGCCCTCGAAACGCTGGGCTACGAATTGGCGGCACCGGTCTTCTTCGACACCTTGCAGGTCGAGGCCGAAGCGGCCGTCGTACAGTCGCTGGCCCTGGAGTGCGGCATCAATTTCCACTACCCCTCCGAAGGAACGGTCCGTCTGTCGCTCGACGAGGTGACCACCCCGGCCGAAATCGAGGAGATCGTCCGCATCTTCGCCGCGGCTAAAGGCAGACGCGTCAAGGCGGTGAAGCCCGCCGCAGAGGAGTGCATTCCCGAAGAGCTGCGCCGCACGAGCCCCTATCTCCAGGAGCCCGTCTTCAACAGCTACCGTTCGGAAAGCGCCCTGATGCGCTACATCAAACGGCTGGAGCTGCGCGACATCTCGCTGGCCAACTCGATGATCTCGTTAGGTTCGTGCACCATGAAGCTCAACGCCGCGGCCCTCATGCAGCCGCTTTCGCTGGCGGGATTCCAGAACATGCACCCCTTCGCCCCGGCCGACCAGGCCGAAGGCTACATGCAGCTCATCCGCGAGCTGGAGGAGTATCTGGCCACGATCACGGGTCTGGCGGCCTGCTCGCTCCAGCCCAACTCGGGCGCCGCAGGCGAATATTCGGGTCTGATGGTGATCCGCGCCTACCACCAGAGCCGCGGCCAGGGCTACCGCAACATCGTGCTGATCCCCGCCTCGGCCCACGGGACGAACCCGGCCTCGGCAGCCATGGCGGGCATGAAGATCGTGACGGTGGCCTGCGACGAACGGGGCAACATCGACGTGGAAGACCTCGAAGCCAAGGCCCGCGAGCACACCACGGAGCTGTGCGCCCTGATGGTGACCTATCCCTCGACGCACGGCGTCTTCGAGAGCCGCATCCGCGAAATCGTGGAGATCGTCCACGACGCCGGCGGCCAGGTCTACATGGACGGCGCCAACATGAACGCCCAGGTGGGGCTGACCAACCCGGGCTACATCGGCGCCGACGTCTGCCACCTCAACCTCCACAAGACCTTCGCCATGCCCCACGGCGGCGGCGGCCCGGGCGTCGGCCCCATCTGCGTGGCCGAACACCTGCGGGCGTTCCTGCCCTCGCATCCGGTGGTGGCGACGGGCGGCGACGAGGGCATCACGGCCGTGGCCTCGGCGCCGTGGGGCTCGGCGCTGCTGCTGCCGATCACCTACGGCTACATCCGCATGCTGGGCGAAGCGGGTCTGCGCCGCGCGACCGAGATGGCCATCGTCAACGCCAACTACATGTCGGCGGCCCTGGCTTCGGAATACCGCACCTACTATTCGGGCGAGACGGGCCGCGTGGGCCACGAGATGATCCTCGACCTGACGCACTTCAAGAAAGAGTACGACATCGACTGCGGCGACATCGCCCACCGCCTGATGGACTACGGATTCCACGCCCCGACGCTTTCGTTCCCGGTGCACGAGACGCTCATGGTGGAGCCGACCGAATCGGAGCCCAAAGCCGAAATGGACCGCTTCATCGAGGCGCTCGTGCAGATCAAGCGCGAGTGCGAGGCGGCCGCGGGCCGGGCGGACAACGTGGTGGCGAACGCGCCCCACACGGCCCCGGAGCTCTGCGGCGAATGGACGCATCCCTACACGCGCGAGGAGGCGGCCTTCCCGCTCGGGTGGGTGCGCGAAGCGAAGTTCTTCCCCTACGCGGCGAAGATCGACAACGGCTACGGCGACCGCAACCTGTGCTGCGTGAACCGGGAGTGAGGCCCGCACGGCGCCGCAGCGCCGAAACACCGTCCGGCGGGGCTTCGGAAGCCCCGCCGGACGAAAACAGGAACAAATTTTGGATGCAACCGTTTTTCGACTACCTTTGTAGACTCTTTAACTGAAAACACATGAAAGCAGAACAGAACAAAATGGTCGGCGTGGACTACAAGCTGACCGTCAACGGTCAGATCGCCGACCAGTCGCGTCCGGGCCAGCCGCTCGAATTCATCTTCGGGACGGGCATGCTGCTGCCCAAATTCGAGGAGGCCATTCTCGGCAAGGAGCCGGGCGACAAGGTGTCGTTCACGCTCAGCCCCAAGGACGGATACGGCGAGCTGATCGCCGAAGCGATCGTCGACCTGCCGAAAAACATATTCATGGTGGACGGCAAGGTGGCCGAAGACATCCTCTTCGTGGGTTCGCAGGTGCCGATGAGCGACGCCCAGGGCAACCGCATGATGGGCATCGTGAAAGAGGTGGGCGAAGAGAGCGTGAAGATGGACTTCAACCACCCGATGGCCGGCAAGACGCTCGACTTCGAGGTCGAGGTGGTGTCGGTGCGCGACGTGACGCCCGAAGACCTGCAGGGCCACTGCTCGTGCGGCTCGTGCGGCGGCGACCATGAATGCGGCGACGGCTGCGGTCACGACGGCTGCCACGACGGCGGCTGCGGCTGCGGCGACGGACACTGCGACTGCCATTGAGCGAAAGTCCCGCGGGACCTCGCCAGACGATGAAAGGCGGAAGGTGAAGCGCAAACGGTTCTCCTTTCGCCTTTCCGCGTCTCTCCGGTCCGCATCCGCACCCCTACCCTCCGCACCGTGTTCACCCTCCGTCAATACCTCCTGGCCCTCGAAGAGCCCGAAAGGCTGCTGCGCACCCTCGGCGATGCGGTGCCGTGCCGGCGGCCCGACGGGCGGCTGCAATACAGCACCGGCAACAGCGCCGCGGTCTTCCGCATCCTCCACCGCGGCCGCATCCGCGCCCTGCGCTGCTACTTCCGGCCCATGCGCCGTCTGGCCGAGATCTACGGCGCAGGCTATCTGCCCCGGGAGATCTATCTCCACACCTCGCCCGGCGAAGGCATCTGGGTCGATGCCGCAATTTCGGACTGGATCGAGGGAGAGACCCTTCAGGAGGCCGTGACCGCTGCCGCCGGACGCGGCGACACGCAGCGTCTGGGACGCCTCTCCGAGACTTTCGACCGGTTTGCCGCGGAGCTCGTCGCCGACGACCGGGCGCACGGCGACCTGAAGCCCGAGAACATCATCGTGACGGCCGACGGGTCGCTGCGGCCGATCGACTTCGACGCGGCGTTCCTCCCCGCCTTCGCCCGGGAGACGAGCTCCGAAATGGGCACGGCGGCCTACCAGCATCCGGCCCGCACGGCCGCGGATTTCGACGCTTCGCTCGACGACTACCCCGCGGCGCTGATCGCCACGGCCCTGCACGCCCTGCGGCGCGACCCGGCGCTTCTCGGCCGCTACGCCCACCGCGACGGACTGCTCTACACGCCCGGCGACATCCGCCGCGACGAAGCGCTGCGCGAGACGCTGGCCCTCTTCGAACGGGAGGGCGCGGCGGCGGAGTACCGCATCGCCCGGCTGCTGCTCGCGCCCACGCTGCGGCTCCCCGGCCTTCACGACCTGCTGCTCCATGCCGCCGGACCGGGAGCTGCGCCGGAGACCCTTCCCGAACTTTACGCCGAAAACGGACTGTGGGGCTTCCGCACCCCCGGCCGGAGGGTCACGCCGCCCCTCTGGGAGTGCGGATTCGACTTCAGCGACGATCTGGCCGCCGTGCGTCTGGGCCGCACGTGGCACTACATCGACCCCGCGGGCCGCACCGTCCTCCGCTGCCCGCAATACGAGGCGGTGAAACCCTTCCGCAACGGCCGTGCGCAGGTCTTCCGCGACGGCCGCCGACTCACGATCGACCCCCGGGGAAACGAATTTGAATTTTAGCCGCAAATCCTTATATTTGCAACGACTTTAAATTGGAACGATGTCCCGATTCAGGAAAATGACCGGGGCCGAAATCGAAGCGGCCCTTTCGCTGGGCGCCTCCGCCCAGGACTGGACGCGGATCACCGTCAGCGAAGACTTCCGCCCCGAACAGTTGCAGCAATGCCGGCTCGAGGGCGAGGTGGAGATCGGTTCGGGCGCAAGGATCGTCCGTTCGCGCGTGAAGAATTACCGGCTGGGCGAAGGGACGCTGGTCGAGGGCGTCACCGCCCTCGAATGCCGCCGCGCCTCGGGCTTCGGCAACGGCACGGGAGTGGCCGCCATGAACGAATGCGGCGGGCGCACGGTCCGGATTTTCGACACGATGTCCGCCCAGACAGCCTACCTGATGGCCGTCTACCGCCACCGTCCGCAGCTGATCGCCGCGCTGGAGCGCATGGCCGGCCGCCACGCCGAGAGCCGCACCTCGGCGCTGGGCCGAACGGGCCGCAACTGCCGTCTGACGGGCGCCCGCTTCATCCGCGAGGTGGCGATAGGCGACGACGTGGAGGTCGACGGCGCCTCGGCGCTCGAAAACGGCACCCTCTGCGACGGGGCCCGCGTGGGCGTGGACGTCAAGGCCTACGACTTCATCATCGCCCAGAAAGCCTCGGTGAGCAACGGCTCGATCCTCGAACGCTGCTTCGTGGGCGAAAGCTGCACGATCGACAAGGGCTTCACGGCCGCCGAATCGCTCTTCTTCGCCAACTCGCATTGCGAGAACGGCGAGGCGGCCTCTATCTTCGCCGGCCCCTACACCGTCTCGCACCACAAGTCGTCGCTGCTCATCGCCGGCATGTTCTCGTTCTTCAACGCCGGCAGCGGCTCGAACCAGAGCAACCACCTCTTCAAGAGCGGCGCCGTGCACCAGGCCGTGCATCTGCGCGGCTGCAAGTTCGCCAGCAGCGCCTACATCATGTCGCCGGCCATCGAAGGGGCCTTCACGATGGTGATGGGCCACCACTCCTACCACCACGACACGCGCGACTTCCCCTACTCCTATCTGGTGGAGAAGGAGGGGCGTTCGCACCTGATGCCGGGGGCCAACCTCAACAGCTTCGGCGCCGTGCGCGACATCGAGAAGTGGCCCGCCCGCGACCGCCGCACCGTGCGGCGCGACGTGATCGACTTCGACGAATACAATCCCTATGTGACCGGGGCCATGATCCGGGCCGTGGACCTTCTCCACCGGCTCCGCGAGCAGGACCCCGACGCACCGGTCTACCTCTACAACAAGGTTTCGATCCGCGCCCTGGCCCTGGAGCGCGGCATCAAGCTCTACAACAAGGCCATCGCCGCCGCCCTGGGAGCCATGCTCGGCCGGGGCGGATCGGATGCCGCCTGCGACGGCGGCGGCCGCTGGGTCGACATCGCGGGGCAGTACATCGCCAAGCGCGAGGTCGACGCCATCGTCGACGCCATCGAGCGGGAGGAGCTGACGACGCCCGAGCAGATCGACGCCCGCTTCCGGGCATTCGACGCCCGCTACGCCGACTACGCCCGCGACTGGGCCCTGAAAGCCTACGCCGCCCTGCTGGGCCGCACCCCCTCCGAAGCCGAAGTCGCCCGGGCCGTGGAAGCGGGCAGCAACGCCCGCGAGGCCATGCGCCGGACGACCGACGCCGACCGCGACCGCGACTGTTCGCTCGACATGGCCGTGGGCTACGGTCTGGACTGCGACACGGACGAGGAGGTCCGCGACGACTACTACTCCGTAAGAGGCATAAAACACTGATCCAATGTACACACAAAGCATCACGCGCGCCCACCGCACGGCATTCGTTCTGCTTCTCGACCAGTCGGGGTCGATGTCCGAACCGATCCGTTTCCGCGGACGCGAGACGACCAAGGCCCGGGCGCTCGCCACGATCACCAACGAGCTGCTCTTCGAGCTCGTCGAACGGGCCCGGCGCGACGACGGCGTGAGGGACTACTACGACCTGACCGTGCTGGGATACTCGGGCGACGACGAGGTGAGGCCGCTGCTGCCCGGAGGCCGCCGGACGATCGGCGTGGGCGAGTTGGCCCAGCTGCCGACGCCCATGCGCACCGAAAGCGTCGAATACCGCATGCCCGACGGCAGCGTCGCCCTGCGCGACATTCCCTCCCCGGCCTGGATCGAACCCCGCGCCGCCGGGCAAACCCCCATGTACGAAGCGCTGTGCGAGGCGCACGAGCTGCTGGAGGAGTGGTGCGCCCGCAAGGCCAACGCCGAAAGCTTCCCGCCCGTGGTGTTCAACATCACCGACGGCGAAGCCACCGACTGCAACGACGAGGAGCTGCGCGGCGCGGCCCGGAGAATCCGTTCGCTCGGCACGGACGACGGCCGGGTGCTGCTCATCAACATCCACATCGCCGCCGCGCCGGAGGGCTGCTCGGTCTTCTTCCCCTCGGAAGAGGAGGCCGACTGCCCCAACCGCTACGCCCGGCTGCTCTACGACTGTTCGAGCCCGATGCCCGCACTCTTCGAGGCGGCCATCCGCGAAACCAAGGGTCCGGGCGCCGCAGGACCGTTCCGCGGCATGAGCTTCAACGCCTCGGCCGTGGAGCTGGTCGCCATGCTCAACATCGGCTCGATCAGCGTCAAAACCGAATAACGATGACCCCTACCCTGCAAACCCTCTCCCGGGCGCTGCTGACTCCCGACCTCTCTTTCGCGACCCTGAAGGAGGCTCGCGCCGAGACCGGCCGCAACGGTCTGCCCCGGCTGATGCGCACCACCCGTTTCGCCGAAGCCCGCATCGTCTGGCAGGGCCGGCAGTGGCTGCTCTCGATGCCGCTTTCGCCGGCGGCCGCACACCGCATCGCCCGCACGGCTCCCGCCCTCGGACGCCTCCGCTCGGAATGGCTCGCCGACAGCCGGCTGCTGCCGGGCGAGCTGCGCTGGGAGGACGCTTCGGGATGCGAACGCCGCTGCGACCTCGTGCTGCAGCTCCTGCCTCCGGGCGAGGAGTTCGACGAGGCCCTGCGCACCGCGCCGCGGGCGCGGCTTCTCGCCGCGCTCGACGCTCTGGAGGCCGAGCTCTCGAAGCTGCATTTCACCCACAACAACCTCAAGGCCGAGAACCTGCGCTGGTGCGACGGGCGGTGGATTCCGCTGCGCTACCACGATGCGACGCTCGGCGGCGAGGCCGGCGGCAGCGACGCCGAAGCGTTCGAGGCCCTGCGCGGGCGGATCGCCCGAACGCCCGAACCCGAGCAGACCATCAGCGACACCCTCGCCGACTACGACCCGCTGCGTCCGCTCACGGGCCATATCTGGACGAGCCACGAATTCGAAGGGCTGGTCTGCGTCGAGGACGAAAGCGGATACGGATACGTCGACCGGGAGAACCGCGAGACGATCCCCGCCCGGTACCTCTGGGCCGACGACTTCCACGAAGGACGCGCCGAAGTCGAGACCCCGACGGGCATGGGCCTCATCGACCGGCAGGGCCGCTACATCCTCCCGCCCGAATTCGAAATCGTCGACTACCGGCCCGCCGAAAGTCTGGTCTACGCCCGCAAAGCGGGACAATGGGCCCTGTTCGACTATCTGGGCCGGCCGATCGCCGACTTCGGAACGATAAATGAAGTGAAACCCGAAAAGAGACGATAAAAACATGGAACCCGAAAACATCAAAGTGCTCATCATAGGCAGCGGACCGGCCGGATACACGGCGGCCATCTATACGTCGCGCGCCAACCTCTCGCCGGTGCTCTACGAGGGCATCACCCCGGGCGGCCAGCTCACCACCACCACCGAAATCGAAAACTTCCCGGGCTATCCCGACGGCGTGGACGGCAATCAGATGATGGCCGACATGCGCCGACAGGCCGAACGCTTCGGGGCCGACATCCGTCCGGGCACGATCACGAGCATCGACCTCTCGTCGCGGCCGTTCCACGCGATCGTCGACGGCGAAAGGGAGCTGCTCGCCGACAGCGTCATCATCGCCACGGGCGCCACGGCCAAATACCTGGGGCTCCCCTCCGAACAAAAGTTCCGCGGGCAGGGCGTGAGCGCCTGCGCCACGTGCGACGGCTTCTTCTACCGCCGCAAGGACGTGGCCGTGGTGGGCGGAGGCGACACGGCGTGCGAGGAGGCCACCTATCTGGCCTCGCTCTGCCGCAAGGTCTACATGATCGTGCGCAAGCCCCGTCTGCGCGCCTCGAAGGCGATGCAGCAGAGGGTCTTCAACACTCCCAACATCGAGGTGCTCTTCGAACACAACACAGCCGAAATCCTGGGCGACGACACGGGCGTGACGGGGGCTCTGCTGCGCCGCAGCGACGGGTCGGAGACCCGGATCGACATCACGGGATTCTTCCTGGCCATAGGCCACCACCCCAACACGGAGCTTTTCGCCGACCAGCTGGCGCTCGACGCCGAAGGGTACATCCGCGTCGAGGGCGGCACGTCGAAAACCTCGGTCGAAGGCGTCTTCGCCGCAGGCGACGTGAAGGACCCGCGCTACCGTCAGGCCATCACGGCCGCAGGCTCGGGCTGCGCGGCGGCGCTCGACTGCGAAAGATTCCTGCTCCGCTAATCCCCACGGCGCGGTGAGTTTCCGGATCACCATACTCGGCTCCTCGTCGGCCAAACCCACGCCGACGCGCCATCCGTCGGCGCAGGCGGTCGTCATCCACGAACAACACTACCTCGTGGATGCGGGCGAAGGCGTCCAGCAGCAGATGATCCGCTACGGCATCAACCCGCTGAAACTGCGCGCGGTCTTCATCTCGCACCTCCACGGCGACCACGTTTTCGGGCTCTTTCCGCTGCTCTCGACGCTGGGTCTGTACGGCCGCCGGACGCCGCTGCCGATCTACGCTCCGGCGCCGCTGGGCGAAATTCTGGAGTGCCACCGCCGCTATTTCGACCGCGAACTGCCCTACGAGGCCCAGTGGCACGAGGTCGACACGACGCGCCACGCGCTGCTCGCGGAGAACCGCACGGTCGAGGTCTGGAGCATTCCGCTCCGGCACCGCGTACCGACCGCCGGATTCCTCTTCCGCGAAAAGGAGCCGCCGCTGAACGTCGACAAGCGCTGCATCGGGAGATACGGCCTCTCGATCGCCCAGATCGCCGCCGCCAAGCGGGGCGAGGATGTCGCGCTCGACGACGGCAGCCTCCTGCCCAACGCCCGGCTCACCTACCGGCCCTACGCGCCGCGCTCCTACGCCTATCTGTCGGACACTGCCTTTTCGGCCAAAGCCGCCGGACTGTGCCGGGGCGTCGATCTGATGTACCACGAGGCGACCTACGCGGCCGAGGAGCGGAAAACCGCCCGGCAGCGCGGCCATTCGACCGCAGCCGAAGCGGCCGGAGCGGCCGTCCGGGCCGGAGCGAAACGCCTCGTGATCGGACACTACTCGTCGCGCTACAAGGACGAAGGCGTGCTGGTCGACCAGGCCCGCGCGCTCTTCCCCGCGACCTGCCCCGCCGTCGAAGGCACGACCTTCACCATCGAGAAAGAAAAAACCGATCCCGGCACCCGAGAATCATGACCAAAGCCGACCTGCAACTCGTCCGCGCGCTCGCCGACAAGCGCGGCCGCACCGAACACGGACTCTTCATCGCCGAGGGCGAGAAGCTCATCGGCGAACTGCGCGCCTCGCACCTTCGCGTGCGGCGGATCTTCGCCCTCGAAGGGGTGTTCGAAGGTCCGGAGGTCGAGATCGTCCCGCCGCGCGACATGGAGCGGCTCTCGCTGCTCAAAACCCCCGGCAACTCGCTGGCCGTCGTGGAGATGCCCCGCCACAGGCTCGACCCGGCGTCGCTCGGCCGCGGCCTGACGTTGGCGCTCGACGAGGTGCAGAATCCCGGCAACCTGGGCACGATCATCCGGCTGGCCGACTGGTTCGGCATCGGCGACGTGGTCTGCTCGGAGCACTCGGCCGACTGCTTCAACCCCAAGGTCGTGCAGGCGACCATGGGGGCGATCCTGCGCGTGAGGGTCCACTACACCGACCTGGAGCCGCTGCTGGCCGAAGCCGCCGCCCGGGGCATCGCCGTCTGCGGAACGCTGCTCGACGGCGAAAACATCTACGAGGCCGACCTGCCCGAAGCAGCCGTGGTGGTGATGGGCAACGAAGGGCGCGGCATCCGCCCCGCAATGGCGCGCACGCTCACCCGGCGGCTCTTCATACCGCCCTACCCGGCCGGCCGCCGCGGCTCGGAGTCGCTCAACGTGGCGATGGCCACGGGCATCGTCTGCTCGGAGTTCCGGCGAAGGTGCGGCCGGTGATTCCGTGCCGTTCCTCGCGCACCGTCCTCTGCTGGGCAGCGGCTTCGGCCCGGGGCGGGCCGAAG
>USCH01000038.1 GCA_900553175.1 uncultured Alistipes sp.
GGGATAGAGCAGTTGGCAGCTCGTCGGGCTCATAACCCGGAGGTCGGAGGTTCGAGTCCTCCTCCCGCTACCAAAGCGGACAATTCCATTGGAGTTGTCCGCTTATTTTATTTCCCGGCTCTTTCGGCGCGTATTTTGCATGGATGCGGATGAACTTTAATATTTCAGACGTATGAAAGAGAACAAGACTTCGAACTCGTCGGGCAGCCAGTGCACCGACCGCAGATCGACCGCATCGGCCGGCAGCAGCAAAACGACTGCCGGTGCGCAGAAGAAGCAGAGCGACACGAAGGCTTCCTATTCGGGCAGCCGCACGACCGGCTCGACTTCCCGGACGTCGAAAGCGCAGAGCTCCTCTTCGAAGAAGTGAGCGGCCGCACAAGACGCGAAAGCCTGCACCCGGAGCGGTGCAGGCTTTTTTGTGCGGAGCGGTGCGCCGCTATTTGCCGTAGGCCTCCAGACCGCTGCGCAGAAAGGCGACGAACCCTTCGACCGAAAGGTCGTAGCCGCGCGGCGGGGCGAGCAGCTGTCCGTCGCGGCCCTGAAGGATGTAGCAGGGCTGCGCGTTGGCGCCGTAGCGCGTCCGGGCGAGGTAGGAGTTGATCTTGCCGAGGCTCTTGAGCACCTTGCCGGTGTCGGTGGTCACCCAGTCCGCTTCGGGCAGCTCTTTCTTGTCGTCGGAGTAGAGGGCGCAGATCACGTAGTCGTCGCGCAGGATCGACAGCACTTCGGGGTCCGACCAGACGCGGGACTCCATTTCGCGGCAGTTGACGCATCCGTGGCCCGTGAAGTCGATGAAGAGAGGTTTGCCGACGCGGGCGGCATAGGCTTCGGCTTCGTCCAGATCGAAGAAGCCCTCCAGTCCGTGGGGCAGGTGCAGGAAGTCGCCGTACTTGACCTTGCTGAGCGATGCCTCCGGCGTGCGGGATGCCGGGGCGGTTCCGCCCAGAACGAAGTCCTGCGTGGCGAGCGGCGGCAGGTAGCCCGAAAGGCCCTTGAGGGGGGCGCCCCACATGCCGGGGATGAGGTATACGACGAACGAGAAGACGGCGATCGAAAGCGCCAGCCGGCCGACGCCCAGAGGGCGGTCGGCCTGTTCATCGTGGGCGAAGCGGATCTTCCCGAGCAGGTAGAGGCCCAGCAGCGAGAAGGTGACGATCCATACGGCCAGGTAGATTTCGCGGTCCAGCAGCCCCCAGTGATAGGTCTGGTCGGCTACCGATAAGAATTTGAATCCGAGGGCCACTTCGATGAAGCCCAGCACGACCTTCACCGAGTTGAGCCAGCCGCCGCTGCGGGGCAGCTTCTTGAGCATCGCGGGGAAGAAGGCGAAGAGCGTGAACGGAAGGGCGAAGGCCACCGAGAAGGCGAGCATCGTGACGATCGGGTTCCAGAACTCGCCCGACGTGGATTTGATGAGCACCGAGCCGACGATGGGACCCGTGCACGAGAACGACACCAGCACGAGGGTCAGCGCCATGAAGAAGATGCCGCCCAGCCCTTTGGTGTCGGCTTTCGAATCGCTTTTGTTGACCATCCACGAAGGCATCGTGATTTCGAACGCGCCGAAGAACGAGGCGGCGAAGATCATGAAGACCAGGAAGAAGACGATGTTCGGCAGCCAGTGCGTGGCCAGCCAGTTGAAGATGTCGGCCGTCACGGCATCGCCGCCCACCACTCTGGTGATGAGGATGATCGCCGCGATGGGCAGGGTGTAGAGCGCGACGATGAACAGGCCGTAGAGCGATGCGCGGAGCCGTCCCCGGGCGGGCGAGTCGGAGCCTTTCATGAAGAACGAGACGGTCATCGGCACCATCGGGAAGACGCACGGAGTCAGCAGGGCGGCGAAGCCCCAGAGGATCGCTTCGACGATCAGGCTCCAGAGCGAGCCTCCCGCCGTCCGCGACGGTTCGCCGGCCTCGTCGCCGGAATCGGAGGCGCTGCTGTTTGCATCGGCCGGCGTCGGAGCGGCCGTATTCGTATCCGCCCCCGTTGCGGGGACGACGATTTCCAGTTCGGCGTCGTCGGGAGGCAGACAGCTTGTGTCGTTGCAAAGCATCCATTCGACGACGGCCCGGACGGTCGCCTCGGGCGCTTCGAGCCGGAGGCGCTGGGCGAAGCGGGCCCTGCGTTCGTAGGAGCCTATTTCGATCCCGTAGTTGGGGTCGTAGTGGCGGTCGGCTTCGTCGAGCGCTTCGACCCCGCCGGTCAGAACAGCTCCCGGCCCCGGGGTGACGACGATCCGGGTGGCGTTGGGCCCGTCGGTGTAGGGACCCATGTCGTACATGTGGTATCCCGACGGAATCGAGGCTTCGAACACGATCCGGTAGTCGGAGCCGCCGAGCGGTTCGACGCTGCCGCTCCATGCGGCCTGCTGCGCTGCCGCGAAGTGGAAGCCCAGCAGCGCGACGACGGCCAGCAGCGGCTGGATCAGAGATTTGCTCATAAGGAGTGGAATTGATTTTGGGCAAAGATAGGAAAAAATGCAAAATAATTTGTTACTTTCGTGTCGTGATTCGCCTTTCGCTCGTCATACCCACCCACAACCGTGCCGCGCAGTTGATCCGTGCGCTCGAATCCGTCGTCTCTCAGACGGCCGATCCGTCGCAGTGGGAGTGCGTGGCGGTCAACAATGCGTCGACGGACGACACGGCCCTCCGGTTCGCCGCATTCGCCGCCGCCCATCCGGATTTTGCGCTGCGCATGGTCGACGAACCGGAAGCGGGGGTTTCGTTCGCCCGCAACAGGGGGTTTCGCGAAGCGCGCGCCGAGGTGGTGGTGTCGATCGACGACGACGAGCGGATCGACGACGGCTTTCTGGCCGCCTACCTCTCGTTTTTCGAGGCGCATCCCGAGGCCGTGGTGGCCGGAGGGCGGATCGTCGCCGAGTACGAGACGGAGCGGCCTGTCTGGATGTCGCGCTTCACCGAGATGCCCGTGGCCAATCCGATGGATTTCGGCGACAGGGTGCGTCCCTTCCCGGCGGGACGGGTGCCGGGAGGCGGCAACATGGCCTTTCGGCGCGAGGTCGTGCTGCGCTACGGCGGTTTCGACGTGACGCTCGGACGCGTGGGCCGGGAGCTGATCGGCGGCGAGGAGAACGACCTTTTCGAACGCATGCGCCGGGGCGGCGAAACCATCTGGTACGTGCCCGGTGCGGTCATGCGGCACATCATTCCGCCCGAGAAACTCACCGAAGCGTATTTCCGGCGCCTGTGTTTCCAGGTGGGGCGCAGCCAGCGGCTGCGGGCGCGGATTCATCGGCGCGTGGCGAAAACAAGGCTGCTGGAGGTCGTCAAGTGGGGCGCCACGCTCCTCCTGTGCTGCACGATGAAACCCGTGCAGGCCCGCTGGCTGCTCCGCATGCGGTGCGAAATCTCGAAAGGTCTTTTTTCCGCCTCCCTGTGAGCGCGTTTACATCCTTTCGGCCTCTTTTCCTGCCCCCGTCTGCCCCCGTCTGCCTCTGTCTGTCTCCGTCTGCCCCCCCCCTGTCTGCCTCTCCGCTCTCTCCTCCTACACTGCCCACCCCTTCCGCTGCACCTCTTTTTTCCCTTTGCCGGACCTGTGCCGCCTGCCTCGACGGAGCGGACGACACGATTTTTGATTTTTTTGTAAAAAATTAGTACCTTGTATTGCATAGTATAAATATTAGTATTATATTTGCAGTGCGGAGGTAGCGACTCCGCATGAATACCCGAAATCCACATTCGTCATGAAAGAGACCATCCATGCCAATATCGGTTCGATCGCATTCACGCTCGACAGAGATGCCTATGAAGCGCTGCGGTGTTACCTCGAAGAGATTCGCGTCCGGCTGCCGGAAGAGGACTGCGAGACGTTGGACGACATCGAACGCCGCATCGCCGAGATTTTCCGCGAGCAGCTGGCTTCGCCCATGCGGGTCGTCACGATCGCCATGGTGCGGGACGTGATGGAGCGGATGGGGCCGCCCGAACTGTTCGGACAGCGGCGCAGCAGCGGTGCGTCCGCACCGGCGGAGGGCGCACCCCGGCGTCTGTACCGTTCGCGCACGGACCGTTCGGTCGCGGGCGTCTGCGGCGGCATCGCCGAATTTTTCGGGGCCGATTCGACGCTGATCCGCCTCGCGACGATCCTGCTGGTTCTTTTCGGCGGCCTTTCGCTCTGGGCCTACATCATCCTCTGGATCGTCATTCCCGAGGGTCCGTCCCGGTAGTCCGGGCGCAGGACCGGAGCCGTCCGGAACCCCCTCCCTCCCAAAAAACCGTAAACATTCACGTTAAAACACAAATATCATGACTGCTGACAACAGAAAACTCTATCGCTCGTCCGACGGCATCGTGGCCGGCGTCTGCGGCGGCATCGCCGAATTTTTCGGACTCGAAGCCTCGCGGGTGCGTCTGGCCGCGCTTGTTCTGATGCTTTTCGGCGGCCTTTCGCTCTGGGTCTACATCATCCTCTGGATCATCATGCCCAAAGGGCCGAAAAGATTAAATCCCTGACGGATCATGGCTGAAGACAACGTAAAGGCGCAGATGCGCAAAGGCATTCTGGAGTATTGCATCCTCGCGATTCTTTCGCGCGAGGACTCCTATGCCCCGCGCATTCTGGCCCGGCTCAAGGAGGCCGAGATGATCGTGGTCGAGGGTACGCTCTACCCGATACTCACGCGGCAGAAGAATGCCGGATTGCTCACCTACCGCTGGGAGGAGTCGCCCCAGGGCCCTCCCCGCAAATACTATTCGCTCACGGACAAGGGCCGCGAGTATCTGAAAGCGCTCGACGCGGCCTGGGAGGAGCTGGTCGGGCAGATCCGCAACATCCGACATGGAGAAACCTGTTAACCCTCATAAAAATCTGCAACTCATGAAAAAAATCTTTTGGCTGCTTGCCTTTCTGTTCCTGGCGTCCGCGGTGACGGGGTTGGCGCTCGGCCGGTATTCGGGAAATCTGTTCAGCCGTGAAGTCCTGAAGGGCAGCGGCGAAATCGTTTCGCGCACGCTGCCGGCGCCCGCGGCGTTCCATACGATCGAAACCTCCCGGGGCGTGAAGGTGCTGCTGACGGCCGGCGGCGGCGATGAACTGCTCCTGGAGGCCGACGACAACGTGATCGATTACGTGCAAATCGAAACCGATGGGGACCGGATCGCCGTGGGCATCGATCCCCGGATCGAGAGCCTGTCGCGCATTCATGTGACCGTGACCGTCCCGGGAGACCGGATCATCGGGCGGCTCTCCGCTTCGAGCGGTTCGCGGATCGAGAGTGAGGGATGCCTGCGCTCCGAAGCGCTCGACATGCGCGCCTCGAGCGGCGCCTCGATCCGGGTTGCCGCCCGTGCGGAGGGTGCATGCGGAATGGATGCGGCGAGCGGAGCCTGCATCGACGCGGAGGTGACCGCCGAGGAGGCGACGCTCTCGTCGTCGAGCGGTTCGGCGATCGATGCCGAACTGGAAGTCGCCGGCTGTACGGCCTCTTCGTCGAGCGGCTCGCGGATCGAGCTGGAGGGCAAGGCCCGGAAGGCCTCTTTCAAATCCTCGTCGGGTTCGTCGATCGCAGCCGGGGATTTCGAAACGCAGACGTGCGACGCGCATTCGTCGAGCGGCAGTTCGATCCGGGTCCGTTGTACGGAGATGCTCACGGGACATGCCTCGAGCGGCAGCTCGATCCGTTATTCGGGCGGCTGCCGGGCCGATGTCGGCCGGTCGAGCGGCGGCATCGTGCGCAGCAAAGAGTGAACCATTCCGAATCGACAGCCATGAAAGAGGTTAGAAAATGCAGCTTGTGCGGCGTGGCGTTCACGTTCGATGCCGACGCTTACGAAACGTTGTCCGAATACCTCGAAAGCCTTCGGACGAACTACCGCGACACGGCCGACGGGGAGGAGATTCTGGCCGACATCGAAGCGCGTATCGCCGAACTGATCCTCTCCGTGCAGGACAATACGCATGTGGTGGGCAAAGCTCTGGTTCTGAATATCATCCGTCAGATGGGCTCGGCCGAGGACATCAACGAAGCCGATCCGTCGGACGAACGGCGCAGCGCAGCGCCCCGCATCCCGAGACGGTTGTACCGCGATACGGAAAACGCCAAGCTGGGCGGCGTCTGCTCGGGCATCGGCCGCTATTTCGATATCGATCCCGTCTGGGTGCGGCTCGCGTTTTTCGTGCCGCTGCTGTTCGCCTGCTTCGGCGGAGTGCCGTTCTTCAGGTGGATGAGCCCGGTGATGGGCAACCTGTTCGGCGTCTTCACGGTCTGCTACCTGATCATGTGGTTCGCCGTGCCGGCGGCCCGCACGGCCCGGCAGAAGCTCGAGATGAACGGCGAGAAGATCACCGAACAGACCATTCGCCGCGCCACCGAGAGCCGTGCGCCGTCCGATCCGGACCGGAAGGCCCGCTCCGTGGTGGCCGAACTGGTCGCGGTGCTGGGCAAGGTGATGCTCATCCTGCTGAAGATTTTCATGAGCCTGCTGGTCTTCGGGTTCATCATGGCCGCCTGCGGACTGATCGTCGGCATGTTCGCCCTGCTCGTGGGGGGCGGCGACATTCCGCTGTGGCCCCGGTTCCTCAACGATGTCTCGATCTGGGTCCCCGTGCTCGGCATTTTCGTCGTGCTCGTCCCGATCATGTTGCTCATCTATGTGATGATGTGCCTGATCGCTTCGCGCAAGCCCGGCGGACGGACCATCCTCGCCCTGTTCATCATCTGGGTCGCCGGATGCATCGCCGGCGGATGCCTCTTCGTTCGGGGCAATACGGGCCGGCGGATCCGCGACAAGGTTTCGGAAACCGGCCGGCTGATGGACAGCGAGCTGATCGTCGACGGGGATACGACCACGCTGCGGCGCGTGCTTGCCGAATTCGACGACGAACGGATCGTCGAGAGCGACAGCCGCGGACTGCACATCACCGTACCGTCGAAAGACCTCGACATCGTGTTGGACAAGCGGCAGGAGAGGATGGAGATGACCGTGGGCGGCAAAAAGATCACGCTTGAGGGCGGCGACGGAGACGAGCCGCAGGTGCACCGCTCCGGCGATGCGCTTCCCGAGGGGGAGTGACCTTCCGCCGATCCGGGCGCTGATCCGGGCTTTCCGGGATGCCTCGGAGGCGGAAGAGGTGAGATGCGGGGCGGGCCGACGAGGGCCCGTCCCGTTTTCGCATGCGTCGGGGAACTGTTTTTGCGGGTGCGCGCAGGCCGCCTCTCTCCTTCGGGAACGGGCGGCGAGTCGATGCCGATGCGGCCGCAGGGCGGATTCGCGCGGAATCGGACGCCGTTTTTTGAAAAATCGGATAGATTGACTATCTTTGAACGTTTTTGCGTGTTAAACGAAAGTATTATGGCAGGAATCAAGAATATCGGTATACTGACCTCGGGCGGAGACGCCCCCGGCATGAATGCGGCCATCCGTGCCGTGACGCGCAGCGCCATCTACAACCAGTTCGGCGTCAAAGGGATCATGCGGGGTTACAAGGGCCTGGTCTACAACGAAATCGTCGATTTCAAGTCGCAGAGCGTGAGCAACATCATCCAGCTGGGCGGCACCATCCTCAAGACGGCGCGCTGCAAGGAGTTCACCACGCCCGAAGGCCGCAGGCAGGCCTACGACAACATGACCGCCGCCGGCATCGACGCGCTGGTGGTCATCGGCGGCGACGGGTCGCTGACGGGGGCCTCGATCTTCGCCCAGGAGTACAACGTGCCGATCGTGGGCCTGCCCGGCACGATCGACAACGATCTGGGCGGCACCGACTCGACCATCGGCTACGACACGGCGCTGAACACCATCATGGATGCCGTCGACAAGCTGCGCGACACGGCGTCGAGCCACGAACGGCTCTTCTTCGTCGAGGTCATGGGCCACACGGCCGGCTATCTGGCCCTGAACAGCGCGCTGGCCACGGGTTCCGAAGCGGCGATCATTCCCGAAATGGAGACCGAAGTCGACCAGCTGGCCGAGCTCATCAACCACGGATTCCGCAAGAGCAAGAATTCGGCGATCGTCATCGTGGCCGAAAATCCCAAGACGGGCGGCGCCACGGCGCTGGCCGAGCGCGTGAAGAAGGAGTTCCCGCAGTACGATGCGCGCGTCACGATTCTGGGACACATCCAGCGGGGCGGCTCGCCGACGGCCCACGACCGAATTCTGGCTTCGCGCATGGGCGAGGCGGCCATCGAAGCGCTTCTCGACGGACAGCGCAACGTGATGATCGGCATCGAGAACGGCAAGATCGTCTATGTACCCTTCGCCAAGGCTACGCGCCACGACAAGGGCATCGACCGCAACGACCTCGAACTGGTCAAGATTCTTTCGATTTGATCGGCACGGAACGGCCCGACGGGCCTCCTGCGACAAGAAACCCTCACCGAACTCAAAACCCAATGAAACGTGTTATCGGCATCGGCAATGCCCTGACGGACATGCTGGTCAATCTGAAGACCGACTCCGTGCTGGGGCGGTTCAAACTGGCCAAAGGCTCGATGAGCCTGGTCGACACCCGGCTTCAGACCGAAATTTCGAAATCCGTGGCAGGAATGCCCTATTCGCTCTCGCTCGGCGGCTCGGCCGGCAACACCATTCGCGCCATGGCGCGTCTGGGCTGCGCGGTGGGCTTCATCGGCAAGGTGGGACAGGACACCACGGGCGATTTTTTCATTCAGGCGCTCGAGAATCTGGGTGTCGAACCGGTCGTGTTCCGGGGTGCGGAGCGGTCGGGCAAATGCGTGTCGCTCATTTCCCCCGACGGCGAGCGGACGATGGTCACCCATCTGGGCGCCGCGCTCGAACTGGGCGCCGACGAGATCGAGCCGACCATTTTCGACGGTTACGACTGCCTCTATGTCGAGGGGTATCTGGTGCAGAACCACGATCTGATCCGCAAAGCCGTCCGGACGGCCAAGGAGTGCGGCCTGCAGGTGGCCATCGACCTGGCCAGCTTCAACATCGTGGCCGAGAACCTCGAATTCCTGCGGGAGCTGGTCCGCGAGTATGTCGACATCGTTTTCGCCAACGAGGACGAAGCCAAGACCTTCACCTGCGAGTCCGAGCCGCTGAATGCCTTGCAGGCCATTTCGCAGATGTGCCGTCTGGCCGTGGTGAAGATCGGCACGCGGGGAGCGCTCATCAAACAGGGCGACGAGGTGGTGCATGTGGGCATCATGGCCGCCGCCAAGCGGGTCGACACGACCGGTGCGGGCGACTTCTATGCGGCGGGATTCCTCGCGGGGCTGTGCGATGGCCTCACGCTGCGCCAGTGCGGCACGATCGGCGCCATCACGGCCGGCAAGGTGATCGAGGTGGTGGGCACCACCTTCGGCGAGGAGGCGTGGGAGGACATTCATCGCCTGGTCAGCAAGGTCAAGAACGAGAAATATCTGTTCTGATCGCTGCGGGCTCCGCGCAAGAGCGGCCCCCGATGCATGCGAAAACCCCTGCCGCAGTTGCGGCAGGGGTTTTTCGTCGGGACGCTTCCCGTGTCCTGCTCGTCCGAAAGGGGCTTTCGCTGCGGACGCATCGTCCGGCCGTGCCCCTTCCTTTCGGGGGTCAGTCTTCGAACTTGGCCGAGAGGAATTCGCGGTTCAGACGCGCGATGTGCGCGATGGAGATCGACTTGGGACACTCGGCCTGGCAGGCACCCGTGTTGGTGCAGTTGCCGAATCCCAACTCGTCCATCTTGGCCACCATCGCCTTGGCGCGGCGGGCGCCCTCTACGCGGCCCTGCGGCAGCTTGGCCAGCGACGAGACGCGCGCAGCCACGAACAGCATGGCCGAACCGTTCTTGCACGTGGCGGCGCAGGCGCCGCAGCCGATGCAGGCGGCGGCGTCCATCGACTCGTCGGCGTCGGCCTTGGCGATCGGAATGGCGTTGGCGTCGGGCACCGAGTTGGTGCGCACCGAGATGAAGCCTCCGGCCTGGAGAATCTGGTCGTAGGCCGAGCGGTTGACCACCAGGTCCTTGATGACGGGGAAGGCCGCCGAGCGCCACGGCTCGATGGTGATCGTCGCTCCGTCCTTGAACTTGCGCATGTAGATCTGGCAGGTCGTAGCTCCGTCGCCCGGACCGTGGGCCCGGCCGTCGATGTGGAGCGAGCACATGCCGCAGATGCCTTCGCGGCAGTCGTGGTCGAAGGCCACGGGCTCCTTGCCCTCGTGGATGAGGTTGTTGTTCAGGATGTCGAGCATCTCGAGGAACGACGTGTCGGCCGAAATGTTGTCGACCTTGTAGGTTTCGAACGCTCCCTTCGACTTGGCGTCTTTCTGACGCCATATTTTCAAGGTGAAATTCATGATTCCGAATTATCTTTAATAGTGAACGTCAAAAAGTCTTAGTCCTTGTAGTTGCGCTGGGCGGGGTGCACGAACTCGAAGTTGAGCGGCTCCTTGGTCAGCTCGGGAGCCTGGTCCATGCCCTTGTACTCCCACACGGCGGCGTAGACGAAGTTTTCGTCGTCGCGCTTGGCCTCGCCCTCCTCGGTCTGGTGCTCCGAGCGGAAGTGGCCGCCGCACGACTCCTCGCGGTTCAGCGCGTCGCGGGCCATCAGCTCGCCCAGCTCGAGGAAGTCGGCCAGACGCAGCGCCTTTTCCAGCTCGACGTTGAAGTCGTCGGCCTTGCCTACGACCTTTACATCCTGCCAGAACTCCTTGCGCAGAGCCTGGATTTCGGCGATCGCCTTCTCGAGCGACTCCTTGGTGCGGGCCATGCCGACGTTCTCCCACATGATGTGGCCCAGCTTCTTGTGGATGTCGTCCACCGACTGCTTGCCCTTGATGGCCAGCAGCTTGGCGATCTTCTCCTTCACGGCTTTCTCGGCCTCGGCGAACGCCGGCGTGTCGGTCTTCACCTTCGGAGCCTGAATCTTGTGCGAGAGGTAGTCGCCGATGGTGTAGGGCAGCACGAAGTAGCCGTCGGCCAGACCCTGCATGAGGGCCGAGGCGCCCAGACGGTTGGCTCCGTGGTCCGAGAAGTTGGCTTCGCCGATGGCGTAGAGGCCCGGGATGGTGGTCATCAGGTTGTAGTCGACCCAGATGCCGCCCATCGTGTAGTGCACGGCGGGGAAGATCTGCATCGGCTCCTCGTAGGGGCTCACGTCGGTGATCTCCTCGTACATGTCGAAGAGGTTGCCGTAGCGCTGCTTGATAATATCTTTGCCGAGGCGTTCGATCGCGGTCTTGAAGTCGAGGAAGACGGCCAGACCCGTTTCGTTGACGCCGTAGCCCGCATCGCAGCGCTCCTTGGCGGCACGCGACGCCACGTCGCGCGGCACGAGGTTGCCGAAGGCCGGGTAGCGGCGCTCCAGGTAGTAGTCGCGGTCCTCTTCGGCGATGTCCGACGGTTTCTTGGCGCCCGAGCGGATGGCTTTCACGTCCTCCAGTTTCTTGGGCACCCAGATGCGGCCGTCGTTGCGCAGCGACTCCGACATGAGCGTGAGCTTCGACTGCTGGTCGCCGTGCACGGGGATGCAGGTGGGGTGGATCTGCGTGAAGCAGGGGTTGGCGAAGCCGGCGCCCTTGCGGTAGCACTGGAAGGCGGCCGAGCCGTTCGAGGCCATGGCGTTGGTCGAGAGGAAGAAGACGTTGCCGTAGCCGCCCGTGGCGATCACGACGGCGTGGGCTCCGTGGCGCTCGATCTCGCCCGTCACCAGGTTGCGGGCGATGATGCCTTTGGCCTCGCCGTCCTCCACCACGATGTCGAGCATCTCGTGACGCGGGTAGCTCTTGACCGTGCCGGCCGCGATCTCCTTGTTGAGGGCCGCATAGGCGCCTAACAGCAGCTGCTGGCCCGTCTGGCCGCGGGCGTAGAACGTACGCGACACCTGTGCGCCGCCGAACGAGCGGTTGGCCAGCAGGCCGCCGTACTCGCGGGCGAACGGCACGCCCTGCGCCACGCACTGGTCGATGATGAGGTTCGAAACCTCGGCCAGACGGTAGACGTTGGCTTCGCGGGCGCGGTAGTCGCCGCCCTTGATCGTGTCGTAGAAGAGGCGGTATACCGAGTCGTTGTCGTTCTGGTAGTTCTTTGCGGCGTTGATGCCGCCCTGCGCGGCGATCGAGTGGGCGCGGCGGGGCGAATCCTGGATGCAGAAGATTTTGACGTTGTAGCCCAGTTCGCCGAGCGAAGCGGCTGCGGAGGCGCCGCCCAGTCCGGTTCCTACGATGATGATGTCGAGCTTGCGTTTGTTGGCGGGGCTTACGACCTTGATCGCCGCCTTGTGGTTGCTCCACTTCTCGGCGAGCTGGCCGGCGGGAATTTTAGCATCTAATTTGAGAGCCATATGTTCGTTTGTTATATTGTTCTTGAAAATGCGGATTTAGCACATGCCTGCGCAGCAGGGGCAGAGGCTCTTGGCGAAGAAGACCACCACCACGGCGGCGAAACACAGGAAGATGATCGTGGCCACGATGTTGGCGATGCACTTCAGACGCGGATACCACGTGTCGTTGGCCCAGCCCACGGTCTGGAACATCGACCACACGCCGTGCGTGAGGTGGAACCACAGCGCCGCGAACCACAGCAGATAGAGCACCGCGTAGTACCACTTCGAGAAGGTGTAGGCGATGAGTGCCGCACCGTCGGTGGGGGCCAGCCCCAGCGAGTTGGCGTGGCTGCCCGTCAGCTCCACGAGCTGCATCTTGGCCCAGAAATTAAAGAGGTGTAGCGCCAGTCCGCCCACGACGATGAAGCCCAGCACGAGCATGTTCTTCGAAGCCCACGACACGCCGCGCTCCTTGACGGTCACCTCGTAACGCTGCGCGCCGCGCGCCCGGTAGTTGTTGAGCGTGAGGATGATCGCATAGACGAAGTGCAGGGCGACCAGCGCAGCCAGAGCGACCGTGCCGACCAGCGCGTACCAGTTGGCCCCGAGGAACCCGCAGATCGCGTTGTAGGCCTCGGGCGAAAAGAGGACGGTGAGGTTCATGGCCATGTGGAAGAGGACGAAGAGCACCAGCGCACAGCCCGAAATGCTCATCACCAGCTTCTTGCCCACGGAAGAATTGCAGAGAAAACAGCTCATAACGTTTGATTTTGATTATTTTTGTTGTGTGTTTCGTATTCCCGACGGCAAAGATAGCCATTGTTTGCGGAATAACAATAGCCCCGCATACGAATTTTGCACCGGAACAGAGGCGATTATGAACAAAAACGAACTGCGCGCCCGGATGCGCGCCCTTGCCCGCGAACGCACCGACGGCGAGCGGGAAACGGCTTCGCGGACGATCTTCGGAAGGATCGCCCGTCTGGACGATTTCACCCGCGCCCGCTGCGTGGCCCTCTATTGCGCGCTGCCCGACGAGCCCGACACGCGCGAAGCGCTGGAGGAGTGGAGCCGCACCCGGCGTCTGGTCGTCCCGCGCGTCGAGGGCGACGTCATGAATTTCTGCGATTACGATCCCGCGACGCTCGCCGCAGGGGCGTTCGGGATTGCGGAGCCCGGGCCGCATGCGCAGCCGTGCCCGCCCGGGGAGATCGATCTTGTGATCGTGCCGGGCATGGCGTTCACCCGTTCGGGAGTGCGTCTGGGCCGGGGCCGGGGGTATTACGACCGTTATCTGGCCCGGCCGTCGCTGCACGCCCGCACCATCGGGGTCTGTTTCGCCGGCTCTCTGGTCGACGCGATTCCCGCCGAGCCGCACGACATCCGCATGGACCGCGTGATTTCCGACGAAATGTAGGATGCCGCACCTCTTGCGGCACGATGCGTGTACGGAGCCTTGCCGCTTGAGAAACGGTATATGGCTAAGGAGAGAATCGCTCTGGCGCTGGGCGGCGGCGGAGCGCGCGGCGTGGCCCACATCGGGGCCATCGAGGAGCTGGAGGCGCAGGGATACGAGATCGCCTCGGTGGCGGGCACGTCCATGGGGGCGCTGGTCGGCGGCATGTATGCGGCCGGATCGCTCGCGTCGTTCCGGGAGTGGATCTGCGCGCTGGACCGCTACAAGGTTTTCAGCCTCGTGGATTTCGTGTTCAGCGCCGAGGGGCTGGTCAAGGGCGACCGGATCATCAACGCCCTGAAGGAGCTGGTGCCCGACGTGGCGATCGAATCCCTGCCCCTGCCGTTCGCCGCCGTGGCGGCCGATCTGCTGACGGGCCGCGAGGTGGTCTTCGAGCGCGGCGGATTGTACGATGCCGTTCGGGCGTCGATCTCCATCCCTTCGGTGTTTCGGCCCCGTCGGCTCGACGGTATGATCCTCATCGACGGCGGCACGGTCAATCCCGTGCCCGTCGACCGGGTGCGGCGCGCGCCGGGCGACCGTCTGGCGGCCGTGGATGTCTCCGCACCTTTTGCGGCGCGGGACCGAAGCCCGGTGAACTACTACCGGCTGCTCGCCTCCTCGTCGGAGATCATGCAGCAGCGGATCGCCCGTCTGATGTACCGCATCCACCGTCCCGACCTGCTGGTCGAGATTCCGGCCGACAGCTACGGCGTGTTCGAGTTCCACCGTGCGGCCGAGATCGTCGAAGCGGGACGTCTGGCCATGCGCGGGGCGCTGGCGGCCCGGGCCGTGGCTGCGGCGGTCTGAACGCCCGGGGCATGAAAAACGACGTCCGCCATCGGGGCGGACGTCGTTCGTTTCCGGAGGCGGAGCCCGCCGGGATCAGTCGAGGATGAGCGATTCGTCGTCGACTTCGATGGGCCCCCGGTAGGTGACGCGGTAGCGGATCCCGTCGGCGCTCGTGAATTCGGCCTCGATCGTGTAGTCGCCCGCCTCGTCGCGCGATACGGTCATCTGGCCGGCGGTCATGATTTCGTAGCGCTCCTCCTGCTCGGCGTCGATCTGCTGGCGGAATACGCCGTAATAGTCGCTGAAGATGAATCCGTCGTACTCCTCCTCTTCGAAATAGCCCGGCTCGAGGGTGTTGACCGCATAGATTTCGGCCTCGCCCACGGGATAGGTGCCCGTCGGGATGAGCAGCTCGCCGCCCTCGTAGTTGGGCAGGTTCATGTCGATGTTGAAATGATCCTTCGGGCCCGTGTGCATGCCGTCCTGGTCGCGCGGCGAATCGTAGAGATAGATGATTACGTTCGAAATTCCGTCCTCCATGAAGTCGTCGCCCCAGTAGGCGGCCTCGGCGACCGTGTAGTTCAGGAGGGTCGCTCCCACCAGCTCGGGGTCGTCTTCGCCGCCCGAGGGGTTGTTGTCGCCGCCCGGAGTCTGGCCGGCCGACTGGTTGTCGTTGTTGTCGTTGTCGTCGCTGCATGCGACGTTGATTGTCGCCGATGCCGCCACGAGCATCGCAACGGCCAGCGCATGGAAAATTCTCTGCATGATTTTCGTTTGAAAGTGATTGAATGATGTTCGCTTCGTGCCGGAAGGTTCCGGACAAAGGTAACGATAATTTGGGAATATTCGTTCGGTCTCTGCGGTTCGGAAGAAAAAATAAAAAGCGACGGCCTCCGA
>USCH01000039.1 GCA_900553175.1 uncultured Alistipes sp.
TTTTCCCTTCGAGCATTTTCAAATCCTGCATGGTGTTTCTGAAGATTGCGGGGTGATTTTCTGAAACCGGACGGCTGTCCGGTCGACTGGAATTCGCTGCAAAGATAGTGCATTATTTCGAATTTCAAAATAAAAAACAGGAAACCGAACGTTCGGAGCCCGGCGGGACGGATGAACGGACTTTTTTTGCGAAATACCTGAAAATTGCGATTGTACGCCGATGGAATTTGTACGATCTTTGTCCCCGCAACCGGAAATCGATCCTCTTCCGTCGTTTCTGTTGTTAGTGTTTGTGTGTAAGGTCTTCCGGGGCGCCGGAGGACCTTTTTCGTTCGGTTTTTTCGACTCGGACGCGGGCGCCGAACTTCATGCGTTCCGCGCCGGAAAGAGCCGGTGTGCGCTCCTACTCCACTCGCTTCCAGCGCCGTTCGGGGCGGGAATGCCCCGAACCGGGCTCTTCGGAGCGGCCGATGCGGCGGACGACGCCGATGATGAACTCCTCGGGTACGAAGCCCAGGTAGCGGCTGTCTTTCGAGTCGGCGACGTTATCGCCGCAGAAGAAATACCAGTCGCCGCGAAACGAGTAGGCTTCCAGCGGTTCGCCGCCGAGCCTCGGCGTCCCGTCGCTCCATTGCAGCGTCTTGCCCGTTTCGTATTCGATGGCCGTGCGGTAGAGCGGACAGGTGAGCGTGTCGAGCGGGATGCGCAGTCCTCTCCGCGGTACGATCAGCGGCCCCATCTCCTTGATCGTCCAGCCGATGCGGCTGCCGTCGTAGGGCATCGCGCGCAGCACCCGGCGCGACAGCAGCGAATCGGGCGTCTCCCGAAGCCGCCGCTGGGCGAGCGTGTCGCCGAGGGGCTCCGGATGGCTGCTGTTGCGGAAAAATGCATCGCGAATGGCGATCGTGTCGCCCGGAGCGCCGATGCAGCGCTTCGAGTAGACGTAGTTGATGCGGAACTCGATGCGGCCGCGGTCGTATCCGTGGGGGGCGTTGAACACGACCACATCGCCCGGCCGCACCCGCCGCACTCCCGGCATCCGGAACGCATGCAGCGGAATGTCGCATCCGAATTCGAGGCGCCGGTAGATGCGCGCCCCGACGATGAGCTTGTTGGCCAGAATGCGGTCTCCCGCGACGAGGGTCGGGGCCATCGAGTCCGACGGCACGATGAAGCGGTCGCAGACGAAGATGCGTACAAGCAGCGCACCGAGCCACAGCGCGGCGCCGAGGAGAAGCAGTCGGAAGAGGCGGCGGATCGTTTTTTTCATGGCGAATTCCTCTTGAGCGAGTCGATGAGGCGGGAGAGTTCGTCCCGCATTTCGAGCGTCTGCACCGATTCGACCTTCACGGGCAGGGCGAGCGCCCGGGATGCCGCCTCCGCCGCTTCTTCGGAACGTCCGTCGGCGGCCCGGCACCGGGCCAGCAGGTAGAGCGGGTAGATCCGGTGCGGGATCATTTCGTGAGCTCGGCGGTAGGCTTCGGCGGCCTGCGCCCGGTCGCCGAGCGCTTCGAAGTTCTTGCCTGCGATGTTCCGGAACATCGGGTCGCTGCTCAAACGCATCCCTTCGCGCAGCACTTCGTTGCTCTCGGCGAAACGCCCCTCCTTGTGGAGCGCATAGCCGTAGTCGTAGAGGAAGCGGAAGTCCCACGAGAGGAGGCTGTACTCCTTCTCACCGTCTTCGACCAGATAGTCGTACCGGCCGGCCTGCTGCCAGATGCGCACCTCGCGCCAGCGCTCCGAAGCCTCTGCGCGTGCGGTCTGGCGGACGAGGAATCCCGGCCAGCAGGCCAACAGCGCCGCAGGCGGCAGGAGAGCGGCGAACGTTTGCCGGCCGACGCTCCGCCCGGCTGCCGGGCGGGTGACGGCGGCGGCAGCCAGCGCGACGAAGAGCAGCCGCAGCGGCAGTACGCTGCCCGGATAGGAGAACGAAGCGAACACCGTCATCACCAGCAATCCGCAGCCCCAGGGCGAACGCCGCCGGAGCGCTCCGGCCAAGGCGATTCCCGCAGCTGCCGACAGCAGGACCAGACCGCCGACGCCCGTCTCCGCCCCGAATTGCAGCCAGTCGTTGAATCCCGCTTCGGGAGCCCCCGCCACCTGCATCTCCCCTTCGCTTCCCGCGCCCGACGCGAAATAGCGGGCCTGCTCTTCGCCGTAGGCTCCCGCGAACCGCCCCTGTCCGACGCCCGCGAGCGGATGGCGCAGCAGGATGCGGGTGTCGATCTTCCACATCAGCAGGCGTCCGTCGGCCGAAGGCCGTTTGATCCGGTAGGCGCCGAGGCCGGCTCCGGCGGTCAGGAGGAGGAGCGCTCCGGCCAGCAGCAGCGTCCGGAGGGGACGGCGGCGAAAAGCGTGCGCGACCGGAATCCGGTCCAGGACGAGCGCTGCCGCAGCCGCACCCGTCGCGAGCCAGGCGGCCCGGCTCATCGTGGCGGGCAGCACGACGAGGGCCGAAGCGGCGGCGAGGAGGCACAGCGCACAGGGGGCGATGCCCCGAAGCGCTGCGCCCGGACGGCGCCACATGCCGCTGCGCACCACCCGGACCGCAAGTGCGTGGCGGTCGGGCAGTCCGGCTGCGGCGCAGGCCAGCACCGCGGCCAGAAATCCGGCATAGGGCCCGGGGTTGAAGAAGGTGCCCGTGATGCGGAACAATCCGTGGTTCGACGCCGCCAGTCCGAAGATCTGGCGGATGCCGAGCACGGCTTCGCAGATACCGCAGAGGCACAGCAGCATGAGAAGCAGATCGGAGAGCCTGCGGTCGGAGGCCAGAAGCACCCGGAACGACGCATAGATCATCGCCGCCTGCAACGTTTCGTCGCAGCGGAGCGCTGCCGCCGCTCCCGGACGCAGCCAGCGGTCGGCTATGAACCCGGCGAAAAGCAGCGCGGCGAGCAGATCGACTGCGCCGATCCGGATGCGGGGGCGGCGGACGGCGATCACGGCGAGCGCTAGCGTCAGGAGCGCTCCGGTGGCCCAGGCTGCCGGAATTTCATTTTCGTGCAGCCCCTGGATGCGCATGTCGAGGGCCGCGCAGAGCAGTCCGCCGACAAGGAGGGCGAAGAGCGTGCGGACGATCGGAGCGGCGGCCGGCATCGGGCGTTTCATGATTCGGAGCGGGATTCGTGGAACGGCAGGAAAACGGGCAGATAGACCAGCAGGGCCACCACCGAAAAGAGCGTTCCGCCGATGGCGGCCGCGGCGAAAGCGAACCAGAAAACCTCCCCCGGACCGTCGTAGAGGAACGGAATCAGACCGAGAACCGTCGAAAGCACGGTCAGCATGATGGGGATGATTTTGTGGTTGAACGCTTTGAGGTAGAGCGCAATGCCCCGTTTGCGGCTTCGGGCGGACCACTCCTCCTCTTCGCGGATGAGGTAGATGCCCGCATTGACCACGATGCCGCACAGCAGCACGAAAGCGGCGAATCCGCCCTGGTCGAAGACGAAATCCGTCCCTCCGAACAGGAGAAACACGCCGATGAACGAAACGGGAATCATCATGACGACCACCAGCGGCTTGCGCAGCGATTCGAAGAGCACGGCGCACATGGCGTAGATGATGGCCACGACGAGCAGAATGAGCCGCACCTGCTGCTTCTTGCCCTCGTTCCAGAAGTTGTAGGTCGGCGAATCGGCCTTGAAGCCGATCGGCAGCACCTCCTCGTTGAATCGGCGCAGGGTGCGGTCGATGAGCCTGCGGCCCAGTTCGTAGGAGCCGATGAAGTCGAAGCCGACCATGATCTCGTAGGACTGGCGGTGGCGGCGGATCGAGACGGCCGAACGCTGCTTGCGGATCGACCCCGCGGCCGAAAGTTTGGTCTCGAGCGTGTCGATGGAGAGCTGGGCGTTCTCGATGTGCCAGCGGTCGAATTCGTCGCGGCCGGACGATTCGAGCACCGCGCGCTGCATCCGCCCGCCGTCGTAGACCGATGCGAGCTGCGTGCGGCAGAACATGCGCTCCAGCGCCCGGAAGTAGCTGCCCATGTCGAGGCCCGCGGCGGCGATGCGTTCGTCGTCGTAGCGGATGTCGAATTCGCTGCGGGGCAGCGACCAGGCGTTGCCGTCCATGATTTCGGGCTCGGAGACGCGGCGGTTCCGCGCCAGCGTGTCGATCAGCCGCTCGGCGAAGAGGGCCAGCTCGTCGTAATTGTAGCCCCGCAGATTGATCTGGTAGGGCTTGTAGGAGTTGGCGATGTTGTTGTTGAACGAATTGTCGTCGATGCCCCACACGCGCCAGGTCGCACCGCCGAAATCGCTGGCCGCCGCCATCAGCTCCTGCTTGAGCATCGAGGGGAACGACGTGTTTTCGTACTGGGGCCGGAACGTGATCTCGATCATGGCGTAGTCGTAGGACGAAATGCGCGTGCGGAACATGGCCACCTCGTCGAAGCGGCTGATGTAGTTCTCCATGTGGCGCACCACGGCATCGAGCTGCTGGACGGTGCAGCCTTCGGGCATGCCCGCATTGACGTAGAGCACTTTGCGCTCGGGTTCGCGGTAGTTGTTGTAGCGACCCGTCGCCGTGCTGAAAAGGCGGAGCGACGAGCCCAGCACGCGGTCGATCGTCTGCCGGTGTTCGGTCATGAAGCGGCCCGTCGCGATGCGGTTGTACCATTCGGCTCCGCGCGAAAGAGGTTCGCCGCCCTGCGGTTCGATCTTGTCGGGCAGCAGGAAGGTGGGGATGCCGAAGCCCCAGACGAGCGCCGCGACGAAGAGCCAGCGGCGGCGCCTCCCCCACCCGATCATGCGTCCGTAGCGATGCGAAATGCGGACGACGCGGCGCCGGCGCCGGAACGACGAGCGGGTCATGCCGCGCCGGAGGGGCAGCGTGTCGAGCAGCGCCGGCACGAAGAGCAGGGCCGTGAGCAGCGAGACGGTCAGGTTGATGACGATCACCAGCGAGAAATCGACGAGGTTGGCCTGCTGCTCCTCGGGCAGCAGCCAGACGATGGCCAGCGCGCCGACGGTCGTGAGCAGCGCCCCCAGGATCGACACGAAGGCCCGGCGGTCGCGGTGGTAGCTGTAGTGGTCGACCATGATGATCGACGTGTCGATGATGATGCCCAGCGACACGGTGATGCCCGCCAGGGTGTAGATGTGGATGTTCAGATCGAAAATCCGGTAGAACACCGCGGCCACGAGCAGGTTGACGGCCAGCGTCGCGGCGATGACGGCCAGGTAGCGCGGATCGCGGCTCACCGCGAGGACGAAGAGCAGCAGCAGGGCCACGCAGAGCAGCGTGCGCAGATAGATCTTGTGCAGCTCGCCGGCGATGTACTCCGAGGCGTCGTAGGTGAGCGTGGCCGAAATCTCCTCCGGAAACTCCGCCTCGAGACGCGTCATCTCCCGCCGCACGGCATCCGTCACGCGGAGGATGTTGCTGCCCGGGGCGCACGTCACCGACAGATTGACCGTGTTGAGCCCGTTGATGCGGAAGTAGTGCGACGGAAGCGCCTCGCGCCAGCGGGCCGTGGCGAAGTCGCCGAGGCGGTAGATGCGTCCGTTGCGGCCGGCGACGGGAATTTCGCCGAAATCGGCGGTCGTCCGGTTGCGCAGCTTCAGCACCGTGCTGCGCCGCACGCCGTCGTCGTCGGTCAGTTCGGTCATGCCGATCACGTCGCTGCGGAACGTGTCGTTGAAGGCTTTCGCCAGGTCGCCCGGCCCGAGGCCTGCGGCATGCAGCGCCCCGGGATCGTACTCGATGACCCACTCGAAGGGGGTGACGCCCGAGAGAGAGACCTTCTCCACCCCGCCGATCTGCGACAGCGGCACCGTCATACGGGCGGTGACGTACTCCTCGATGCGTTTCGACGGCAGGTCGGCCTTGATCGTGTAGACGATCGCCTCGCTCTGGCGGCGGCCGCTCGCCGCGACCGAGATTTCGGGATAGCTCACCTCCGGGGGAAGCGACGGATAGAGGTTGCGGATGGCCGTGGCCACTTCGAAGCGGGCGGCCGTCATGTCGGTGCCTTTGCGCAGCGAGACCGAAACGCTGCCGCCGCCCTTCGACGAGGTGGACGAGACGCTTTCGCAGCCCGAGACGGTCGACAGCGCCCCCTCGATGCGCGAAGTGACCCGCTGTTCGACGAGCCGGGCCGAGGCATCGTACCACGAGAAGTTCACGCCGATGCGCCGCTCGGCGGCCGAAGGCGCGTACTGGATGCTGAGCGACGGGATCACGGCCGCGCCGACGACGCTCAGCGCCGCCATGAGCAGCAGCACCGAAAAGGCGGGGATTCCGCGCCGGGTTTTCGAAGCGGACGGTCGGTCGGTCATCGGCGGGGGCGGTAGATTTCGTAATAGGCCAGCGGGATGAAGAAGACGCTGACCAGCGTGCCGACGATCATGCCGCTGACGATCGTCAGCGACATGGGGAACTGCAGGTCGGAGCCCATGTCGCCGCGCACGAGGAACGGAGCGACGGCCAGGATCGTCGTCAGCGAGGTCATGACGATGGCTTTCAGGCGCCGCCGCCCGGCCTCGAGGACGGCCCGCCGGAGCGACATGCCTCCGCGCCGCAGCCGGTTGATCGTGTCGATCTTGAGGATCGAATCGTTGATGACGATGCCCGAGACGACGACCAGACCGATCATCGACATGAGGTTGAGCGTTTCGCCCGCGAGGCGGAGCACGACGAGGGCGCCGAAGAGGTCGATGACGATCTCCGAGAGGATGATCCACGGCTGCACGAGCGATTCGAACTGGGCGGCCAGAATGAAGAAGAGCAGCAGCAGCGCCACGACCAGCACGCCGACGAGCTGCCGCACCAGAGCCCGGTTGGTGAAGTAGCTGCCGCTGAAGCTTACCTCGAAACGGTCGTCGCCGGCCACGCAGCGGCGCACGGCTGCCATGACGGCCGGCACCTCCCGGGTCCGGGGTGCGAGGTCGAGCGGATAGTAGTCGCCTTCGGCTCCGGCGACGACCCGCTTCAGATCGCGTGCGAGCGTGCGCTGCATGAGCGCGTCGACCGGAATTTCGGCTTCGGAGGTGCGGATGAAGGTGCCTTCGAGCAGCTCGTCGAGGCCGCGCGTGCCGCTGCCGACCACCACGGGCAGCGATTCGTCGCCCGAGGTGATGGTGTAGAGCGTGTTCTCGTTGAGCGCGTTGCGCAGCGTGCGGACCAGATCGTCGTAGCTCACGCCGTAGAGCGCCAGCAGGTCGGGTCGGGCCACATAGAGGATGTCCTCCTGCAGGGCCACGGGCGGCACCTCCACGCCGGGCAGCTCGCGGCGGATGCGGTCGGTGAGCTCCTGCAGCGCTCCGGGATCGGGCGTGCGCCCCGTCGTCGCCCGCAGCCGGGCCGTGAGTAGCGCCTCGCGCTCGGCGAAGATCATGTCGAAGACGTTGCCCGAGGCGCCGAACGAGCAGCGGGCTTCGGGCGCCCGGGCGGCGAGCCGCTCGCGGATGATCCGCTGCACGCTCTCCACGTCGTCGGCCCGGCGGCAGCGGAGGTAGACCGTGGCTTCGGCCACGCCCTGCTCCTCGGTATGCGAGAGGATGAACTGCTGGATGCCGGCCATGACGGTCGTCTGGGCGACGAGGTCGTCCAGTCCGGCGACCAGCTCGCCGGTGCGGCGGCTGTTCTCCTCGGCCGAGATGCGGTCGTTCCAGTCGATGCGCACCAGCATGTCGTCGTAGGTCATGCGGGGCAGCCGCTCCTTGCCGATCGAGATGAAAAGCAGCACGAGCCCGGCGGCCGAGAGGGCGTAGATGCCCCACATCACGCTCCGGCGGCGGAAAAGCCAGCCGAGGATCGCCTCGTAACGGTCGGTCATCCCCTCGGGCGAGAGGCGGGCGAGCCATGCCACGGGCCGGAACGAAGGCTGGCGTCCGTACCACCAGCGGTAGTAGACGGGCAGCAGCGTCAGCGTGACGGCGTAGGAGACGAACAGGGTGATCGTCACGGCCATGGCCTGGTCGTAGAAGAGCGCCCCGGCCATGCCGCTGATGAAGATCAGCGGCACGAAGACGGCGCAGGTGGTCAGAATCGACGAGAGCATGGGGGCCATCACCTCCTTCGTGCCGCGCAGCACGGCGTCGGGCAGCGCTTCGCCGTGCTGCCAGCGGGCGGTGATGTTGTCCACGACGATGATCGAATTGTCGACCATCATGCCGATGCCCAGCACCAGCCCCGACAGTGAGATGATGTTGATCGTGAGTCCGGCCAGGTGGAAAACGAGCATCGTGACGATGAGCGTCACGGGGATGGTCAGAATGACCAGCGCGGGCGACTTGAGGTCGCGCATGAAGAAAAGGATGATGACGCACGCCAGCAGCGCGCCCGCCAGGATGTTGTTCACCAGATTCGAGATCGAATAGTCGAGCAGCTCGGTCTGGTCGCGCGTGACGGTGAACTCCAGATCGGGATAGTCGGCCCGGAACTGCCCCAGAAGGTTGTTCAGCTCGCCCTTGAGGCGCGACATGCGGGCGTCGGACTGCTTGATGACGGCCAGCGTGACGGCGTCGCGGCCGTCGGAGGCGACCATGCCCTGCCGCTTGCGGGGATGCTCCGCGACGCGGGCCAGATCGCCCAGCCGGAACAGGCGGCCGTTGACCCGGAGGAAGAGGCGCTCGACCTCCTCGCGGCCCGTCACGGCCTGCCGGAACCGGACGCTGTACTGGTATTCGCCGTCGCGGATCGTCAGACTGCCCGGCGAAAAGTCGGCCGCGCGGAGCGCCTGTTCGATCTGGGCGTTCGACAGCCCGGCCTGACGCAGTTTGGCCTCGTCGGGAATGACCAGCAGTTCGGGTTCGACGCAGCCGCTCAGGTCGACCATCGCCACCTCGGGCAGCTGTTCGATGCGTTTGGTGATGACCTGCGAGGCGAAGCGGCTCAATGCCGCGAAGTCGTCGGAGACGGGATGCAGCTCGTCGGCCGCATCGGCCGGACGCTCCTCGCGCAGGGTGAGGTTGATGTAGAAGGCCGGGATGTCCGTGGCGCTCGCCTTGACGACCCGCGGACGCTCCAGATCGCGCGGCAGCGCACCGATCGCCCGGTCGATGCGTTCGTTGACCTCGATGAAGAGGTAGTCGATGTCGGCCCCCTGCTCGAAGGTCAGACGGATGACGCCGCTCCCCTCGCGGGCTTCGCTGCGCAGGTCGACCAGCTGCGAGAGCTGGACGAGCTGCTGGCGCAGGGGCGCGAGGACCGTTTCGTCGAGCTGGCGGGCCGGCGTGCCGCGCGCCGGAACCTGCACCGTGATGTAGGGGGCGTCGACGTCGGGCACGAGCGACACGGGCAGCAGGCGGCTGCTCACGATGCCCAGGATGACGAGCACGGTCGCGACCATCGTCACGGCGATGGGTCTGTCGAGTAGGCTGCGCAGCATGATGCGTGAATTATCGGTTGTCGGCCGGCACGACGTTCGAGCCGTCGGCCAGATTCAGGTTGCCCGTCACGATCACCAGATCGCCGGGATTCAGCTCGGCGCCCCGTTCGGTGTTCGGTTCGACGACGTATTCGCGGCTGTTGGCCAGCGACGTATGGACATAGGTCCACACCGCCCGGCCCTCCTTGCAGCGGAAAAGCACTTCGAGGTTGTCGCGGATCACCACGGCGCTCTTCGGTACGACCAGCTGCCCGGGCACCCGTTCGCGGACGGCCACGCGGACATTCATGCCGTCGGCCAGCGAGCCGTCGTTGACCACTTCGGCGTCGACCTGCACCTGGCCCCGGGCGTCGACGGTCGGATTGACGGCCGTGATGCGGCCCCGCACCTCCCTGCGGGGGTCGGCGAAGGGGCTGACCGTCACCTCCATGCCCGGCCGCAGCAGCCCGTATTCGGATTCGAGCGCCGGGAAGCGCACGCGCAGGCGGCTGTCGTCGAGCAGCGTGCAGAAGTCGCCTTCGGCACGTTCGTAGGCCTGCCGGGCGATGTCGGCCACCTTGCCGGCGAAGGGGGCGCGCAGCAGACAATGGTTCAGATCGCGCCGGGCGCTCTCGACGGCCGCCTCGGCATCGGCATATCCCGAACGGATGCGGGCCAGACGGACCACTTCGGCAGGCGGCGCAAGCGTGTCGCCGAGCGGATAGCCCAGCCCCACGAGCACGTCGTGGAACTCCAGCCGCGCCCGTTCGCGGGTGAGCAGCGCCCGCCGCAGCTGGAGGGCGACGTCGGTCGTGTCGAGCTGCGCGATGCAGGCTCCCGCACCCACGCGGTCGCCGTTGCGCACGTCGACCGACGCGATCGTCCCCGCCACCCGGAACGGCAGCACGGCACGACGGGCCGCTGCCAGACGGCCGTTGCTGATGAGCTCGCGCGTGAAGTCGCGCCGCACGAGCGTGTCGACCGTCACCTCGTTGCGTTCGACGCGGTGCTGCATGCGGTCGGCCGCATCTTCCGCGGCGGGCCGCTCCGTATGGCCGCATCCGGCGGCGAGTGCGGCGGCGAAGAGCCAAAGGGTGTGTCGTGTCATAGGGCGGATTGTTTTTCGGTGAGGGCATCGAACGTGGCCGGGATGTCGGTGCGGGTGATGAAGTCGAAGAGCGTCTTGCGCCGCAGCGAGTAGTAGTAGTTCCAGTAGGCGGCCAGCGCCGAGACGTAGGTCTGGCTGGCCCGGTCCTTTTCGCTCTGGGCCGTGTTCATCTCGGTGACCGAGAGCGTGCCGCGCCGGAAGTTCTCCATCGCGATTTCGTAGCGGCTGTCGGCGACCTCCCGGGCCCGGCGCGCCACGGCGCACTGGTTGCGCTGGTTGTGGAACTGCTGGAGCAGCGTGTGGATCGACTGGCGGTAGTCGATTTCGTCCTGTTCGATCTGGCTGCGGACCATTTCGGCCCGGGCCTTGGCCATCCGCACGCGCCCCTTGCCCATGCCCCAGTCGAAGATCGGGATCGAGAACCGGAGCCCCACGACCTCCTGGTCGAGCGGGTCGATGTAGGCCGAACGGAACCGGTCGCCGGTCTGCGAGAGTCCGAACCGGGCGTCGAGCGTGGCCGAAGCGCCCCGTTCGGCCCGGGCCCGGGCGATGTCGGCATCGGCCCGCAGCAGACGCAGGCGGTTGCCGACCTCGAACGAGGAGTTTTCGAGCGCTTTCGACAGCACGGTGTCGTAGTCGATCTCGACGATGGGGATGCGTTCGTCGAGCACGGGCACCAGATCGACGTTCTCGCGGTAGCGCAGGTAGGAGTTCAGACGCATCTGCTGGTCGCGCAGGGCCAGCGACGTGTCGTTGATCGAGAGGCTGTCGTTGAGCATGCGCAGCTGCAGCTGGAGCAGCTCGTCCTGCTTGATGCTGCCCAGCGCGAGCCGTTTTTCGGCGATGGCGTAGATCGTGCGCGTGTTGTCGTAGTTCTTCAGGGCGATCGAGTGGTTCGTGCGGGCGAGCAGCAGCTGGAAATAGTAGTCGACGACCGTGGCCGTGATCTCCTCCATCGATTCGATGTAGGTGCGCTTGGCCAGTTCGTACTCCCGGGGGGCGATCTTCTTGTCCCACTTGAAGCTGTTGTAGGCGAAGAGCGGCTGCGTGTAGGAGAGCGTGAGGGGCTGCGAGTAGTAGGACTTGGCGTCCGACGGGGCGAACTGGTCCAGCCGGTTGAGCGACGAATAGAGCTGCACGGTGCCGCCCGTCAGGGCGATGTTCTGGCGGATGGAGAGGCCGATCGTGTTTTGCAGGTTGTAATTTTCGATGTAGCGCATGCCGCCCGTCTCGGAGTTCTGCAACAGGCGCAGCGAACGGTCGAAGCTCATCAGCTCGCCCGAAAGGTTGAGCGACGGCAGGCGGCTGGCCCGGTACGAACGGTACGACCAGTAGGAGGACAAATAGGTGTATTTGGCCACCATGGCCGCGATGGACTGGTTGTGCGCCGCATGGATCGCCTCGTCGAGCGTCAGCCTCACTTCGATCCTGCGGGGCGCGCCTGCTTCCGGTGCCGGGGTTTGCTGTTGAGCCGTCGCGGCGGCGGCCGCGAGCAGACACCCCAAGGTGCCGAGCGGCCGTAAGAGAAGAGTCGGAAGTTTCATCGCGCGGGGGAATTGATCTTACTTCGTGTAAATTTAACGATTAAATTTCGGAATTCCCAACGATTCGCCCGATTTTCTTTCGCTGCGGGTTTTCCGACGCCGCATCTTCGCTCCGCGGCGGATCGGCGTGCGGGCTCCCGATGCCGACAGAGAGGTTGTCCGGGAGCACGGACGGACGCCGCGGCAAGGCCGAACGGTGGCCGTATGCGCATGAAAAAAATCGACGAGCGGTCGTTCGTGACGCGGCTCGTCGATTTTTCGTGTCGGGGAGACTGGATTCGAACCAGCGACCCCCTGCTCCCAAAGCAGGTGCGCTACCAACTGCGCTATGCCCCGTAACACCTCAATAGTTTATTACATCTTGCGCTTTTCGTCAAGTGTTTTTCTTTTCTTTTTTACAGAGAGAAAAAGAGACCTATACTTTCTTGTGACCGACGTCTTCTGCCTTCACTTTCCCAAGGTAAATGCAGCCGATGATCCAGGCCACATAATCGTCAATCGGAACCGGGACTGTCCGCATGCCTTTGGGGATGAGACGGGAAAGGCCTTTGGCAGGATGGTCCTTCCAGTACCACTGCTCTCCCATTTCCGTCGTGTACTTTTCATCGACAAGGATCGTGCGGAAGGGAAGTCCCATCTTTTCAAGGACAGCGTCTGCCCTCTTCTGGATTTCCTTATGATGCGTCCCGTTTCCCATGATGAAGGCGGAAACGGGGTGACCTGAAAGAAGGTCTTCCGCTTCTTTCTCGAATTCCTTCGTGCGGATGACCTTCTTGATCACGAGCGAGCCGTCTTCTTCGACGACTGCCATTCCTGTTTTTTCTGAACCGGGATCAGCGGCTAAAATCATCTTCCGTCATTCCTTTCAACGCGTACGTCAATGAGGAGCGGGCCCTGGCTGTAGATATCGCGGCGCGCCGTGACGTACAGTGTGCAGTTTCCGCCATACTCCTTGACCTTCTGGATGACTTCCATCAGTTCCTGTCCTTCAAGAGCCCCTACGTTGCCCGTAATCGGGTCCGGAAGGATGCCCTGGCTTCTTGCATAGACATTGAGATCCTTCAGGAAGCGGAGGACCTGCAGCTCATAGTTCCTGATGTCCTTGTACTTATCCAGATTGCCCTGATAAATCGTTTCTCCCTTGTGGAAGACAAGGATACTGTCATGGATATCGAAATCAACGACAAGGCGCTCGCCCAGAATAAGGTTCTGCGCAGCGACGATGCGAACGAGTTTCTTTGTTTTGGATCCTGCGATCTGATTGACAGCCGTATCGAAATCCTGACGGCTGACGCGGATGAGTTCTGCGTTCTGGTCCGTCACATTCATCTGCTGCTTGAGCATGGTATTGATATCGTTCAAAACGCTGTCCAGTACCTTTTCCGTCTGCTCCTTGTTCATATTTTCATCGACAGTGACGCTTGTCAGCACCTGTCCGGCGCGCAGGATGACCTGGCCCTCGCGGAGCGCATAAATATTGCTCAGGAGTTCCTGCTTTTCTTCTGTCAGCGTATTGATGTTTCCTGTCAGTTCATTCTTTGTCTTTTCAAGGTTCTTGATTTCAGCAGCGGACTTTTCAACGCCGGCCTGCGCCTGATCATACGCCTCCTGCACGGTGGAAAGTTCATTTTCCATATAGACTCTCTGGCTTTCGACGCGGTCAAGTTCCCTGGACGTTTCTTCAGACTTTCTCGTCACGTCCTCGTACTCCTTGTTCCTTGCCTCGAGCTGGAGCTTGCCTGATTCAAGTTCCTTGTTCTTGAGCTGGATTTCCTGATTGAGGTCCTTCATCTGCGTCTGCAATTTGGACAGGCCGAATAAAGCGACCCTGACATTTTCATTCACCACGGCCATGACGGCAATGGTCGAGAACGAAATGAGGGCACCGGAAATGATGGTCACGATGATCGAGGTATACTTCGGGCGCAGGCCAAAAAGAGTCATTCTCTTCTTGCCTACTTTGGAGCCTATCCTGTCCCCGAGAAAGGCGATGAGTCCGCCCATGCTGATCAGGACAAGAACGATGGCGATGCCTATGAACATAGTGACCTCCTTACCTTATATAATCATCCGGTTTCCGGACGCGGCGAAGTCCCGGAAGACCGGGACTCATAACTCAAGTGAAATTCAGCGGTCAACCCTCCATATGAGGTAGCACCCTGTGACGAAAGCAATCATATTCGGCAGCCAGACTGCGAGGAATGCAGGCATGAGGTGGCCTTTGCCGAGTGCTTCGAGGAATGTCATGATCGCATAGTAAAGGAAAATAATGACAACGGAAATGCCGAATCCGACAGAAGAGGAAGATCTCTGCTTCTGTACGCCCAGAGGAGCGCCTACGATAGCGAAGACAAAGCTTGCCATCGGCAGGGAGAAGCGGCGGTAGATTTCCATCGTGATGCCTGTGGTGTCAGCATGAGCGGCAGCATAGGCTTTCTTTGTCAGAAGGAGTTCGCGGATCGTCATTTCATCAAGATCCTTGTTTTCCTTCGGAATATCTTCCGGAGACTGTGCATAAGGAATGGCCTGGCTCTCGAAGTGCATCATGCGGTCTACACCGTCGCCGGTGAGCTCATAGATGACGCCGTTCGTCATGTACCAGACACCATCCTTCCAGACAGCGGTCGGTGCGTTTTCCACTCGGGTGACTTCTTCATTCTGGAATTCCTGGACAGTGATGTTTTCCAGCTGCTTTGTCTGCGGGTCATACTTTCTTGCATAAAGAAGGTGGACAATCTTGCCGCCCTGCACGTCACGGATGACGACATGGTCGGTCACGCCCGGATTGAGATTCCTTCGGATTTCCACGTTCAGTACGTACTGGTACTCGCTGTTTGTCCACGGCACGACGTATTCATTGAATGCGACGGCGCAGATGCTGATGGCAAGGGACAAAAGAAAGACCGGCGTAGCCAGGCGCAGGAAACTCTGCCCGGAAGAACGCATGACAATCAGTTCGCTCGATCCAGACAGGCGAGAGAAACACATAAGGGCGCCTAAAAGGACAGCCATCGGGAATGTGTAGACGACAATTCTCGGGAGCGCCAGGATGAAAATCTTCAGCGCGGATTCCGAGGATG
>USCH01000040.1 GCA_900553175.1 uncultured Alistipes sp.
CAGACCGAAACGTCGTCGCGCACGGGGTGGCGCGCGATGACGGTCGGTGTCGCAGATCGACACCCGCCGGACCGGATCATCAATCCGACAACTTCATGGCCTGCCTGCCGCAATGCTCGACGCATGTTCCGCAGCTGATGCAGACATCGGCGTCGACCACAGGCAGCGAGAACCCCTCCTGCGAAATAGCCTCCACAGGGCACAAGTCGATCATCGGGCACCGATGATTCTGAGGGCAGGCCTCAGGATCGATAACGACTGCCATTACCGTACTTTTTTAATGATCTCGCCGCCGTGGACGATGGCCTGCTCGTTGGCGGGCAGCATCTTCCACGCCCGTTCGGGCAGCGACTTCTTGAGGCCGATCATGACGTTCTCCATCTCCACGACGGGCCGCACCTTGAGGTATCCGCCCAGGATCATGGTGTTGAACAGCTTGGCCTGCCCCATCCGGGCGCACTCGGCCGTGGCGTCGATGGCGTAGACCGAAATGTCCTCGCGCACGGGGTGGCGCGTGATGCCGTTGGTGTCGTAGATCAACACGCCGCCGGGCCGGACCATCGGCTCGAACTTCTCCATCGACTGCTGGTTGAGAATGATCGCCGTGTCGAACTCGTGGGCGATGGGCGACGAAATCCTGCGGTCGGAAAGGATCACCGTGACGTTGGCCGTGCCGCCGCGCATTTCGGGGCCGTAGGAGGGCATCCACGTCACCTCGAAATCCTGCATCACGCCCGAGTAGGCCAGAATCTTGCCCATCGAGAGGACGCCCTGACCGCCGAATCCTGCTATAATCAATGTCTCTTTCATAATCGTCTCTGCAACTTATTCGACCACTTTGATGTCGCCCAGCGGATAGTACGGCAGCATGTTCTGCTCCAGCCACTCGTTCGATGCGACGGGCGAGAGTTTCCAACCGCTGTTGCAGGTCGACACGACCTCGACGAGCGAGAAACCCCGGCCCTCCATCGAGCGCTGGAACGCCTTTTTGATCGCCGCCTTGCATTTGCGCACGTTGGCGGGCTTGTGGACGCTCTGACGCGTGATGAAGGTGGCGCCGTCCAAGTGGGCCATCATTTCGGCGATCTTGTAGGGATAGCCGTTCAAACGCGGGTCGCGGCCGTAGGGCGTCGTGGCGGTCTTCATGCCCAAGAGGGTGGTGGGGGCCATCTGGCCGCCCGTCATGCCGTAGATGGCGTTGTTGATGTAGATGGCCACGACGTTCTCGCCGCGCGCCGCGGCGTGGATCGACTCGGCCGTTCCGATGGCCGAAAGGTCGCCGTCGCCCTGATAGGTGAAGACCATCGTCCCGGGATTGAGCCGCTTGACGGCCGTAGCGACGGCCAAAGCGCGTCCGTGCGCCGCCTCGATCCAGTCGATGTCGATATAGTTGTAGGCGAACACCGAACACCCCACGGGCGAGACGCCCACGCACCGGTCGGCCAGCCCCAGTTCGGCGATGACCTCGGCGACGAGCTTGTGCACCGTGCCGTGGCTGCATCCGGGGCAATAGTGCATGACATTGTCGGTGATGAGCTCCGGTTTGGCGTAAACCAGATTCTCCTGCTTGATTTCAACCTCTGCCATGATCCTTACTTTTTAATCAGTTTATCCTTGAGTGCGGCCAGCACCTCGTCGGGGTTGAACAGCATGCCGCCCTGACGGCCGTAGTGCTCGACAGGAGCTTTGCCGCCCACGGCCAGCCGCACGTCCTCGACCATCTGTCCGGCATTGAGCTCGGCGGAGAGGAACCCCCTGACGCCGCGTGCGGCCAGCTCGGCGATCTGTTTCGAGGGGAACGGGTAGAGCGTGATGGGACGCAGCAAGCCCACTTTGAGCCCCTCGGCACGCGCCATTTCGACCGTAGCCGAGCAGATGCGGGCCGACGACCCGAACGCGACGATGACGTAATCGGCATCGTCGCACGCGACGGCTTCATAGCGCACCTCGTTCTCCTCCAGCGCCTTGTACTTGGCCTGCAACCGCTGGTTGATGATTTCCATCTTCTCGGACTGCAACTCCAGCGAGGTCACCACGTTGCGCTGCCGTCCGGCGGGTTTGCCCATGGCGGCCCAGGCGTCGCACTCGGCGCGCAGCTCCTCGTCGCTCTTGCGGGGGCGCTGGGGAGCCAGCACGACCTTCTCCATCATCTGACCGATGGCGCCGTCGGCCAGAATCATGGCCGGATTGCGGTATTTGAATGCGAGGTCGAACGCCTCGGCCACATGATCGTGCATCTCCTGCACGGAGTTGGGGGCGAAGACGATCAGGTGGTAGTCGCCGTGCCCGCCCCCCTTGACAGCCTGGAAGTAATCGCCCTGCGACGGCTGGATCGTCCCCAGACCGGGGCCGCCCCGCTGGCAGTTGATGACCAGGCACGGCAGCTCGGCGCCGGCCAGATAGCTGAGCCCCTCGGCCATGAGCGAGATGCCGGGGCTCGACGACGACGTCATGACCCGTTTGCCGGTCGAGGCGCCGCCGTAAACCATATTGATCGAGGAGATCTCGGACTCGGCCTGCAAGACGACCATGCCGGTGGTCTCCCAGGGTTTGAGCTCCATCAAAGTCTCCATCACCTCGGACTGCGGCGTGATGGGGTAGCCGAAGTAACCGTCGCAACCGTAGCGGATCGCGGCGTGGGCGATCACCTCGTTGCCTTTCATCAACCTGACCTCTTTCTCTGCCATAGTCCTACTCGAATTTTTGACGATAAACCGTAATGACGCTGTCGGGGCAGATCACCGCACACGAAGCGCACCCCGTACAAGCGTCGGGACGCGCCATCCGCACGACGGGATAGCCCTTGCCGTTGACCTCGGCCGACAGCTCCAGCACACCGCACGGACACGAAGCCACGCAGACCCCGCAACCCTTGCAACGCTCGCTGTCGACGACGATCGTCCCCTTGATTTTTGCCATGATGCCGATAATTTGAATGTTCTTACAAATATAAGTATTTTTCGCCGATTCGAGAACGATCGGGCCGAAATCTTTTCGAAACATCCTCCCGGCAGCCGTTCATTCTATGTCGCAAATAGTTGGAATATTGCATATTTATGCCTATTTTTGTCATGCTTCCCGCCAGGGAAGAGGAGAAAGCCGAAAATCCCGAGAGTAGGCACGACCCTTAAAATCTGTTCGTCATGTTCTGTAGCAATTGCGGCAAAGAGATCGCAAATAACGCCATCATGTGCCCCAACTGCGGGGCGCCCGTAAAAAGAGAGCCCGTGATTCCGGCCAACGCCAGCGAGAAAGACTGGCTCACGACGCTCCTTCTCAGCTTCTTCCTCGGCGGCTTGGGCATCCACAGCTTCTATGTCGGCAAGACGGTCGCCGGCGTCATCCAGCTCCTCACGCTGGGCGGCTGCGGCATCTGGGCGCTCATCGACTTCATCATGATCGTCTGCGGCAATTACAAGGATGGCGAGGGCAAACTCATCGTCAACAAGCGTTAGGATACGACTCGCCTGCTACGCAGTCCTGCCCGTCGTGCTCTACCTCATCCCTTTGCGGTGGGTCATGTCAGGGCCTTCAGTCTGCCTGTTCCGCAACTTGCTGGGCAGATGTTGTTGGGGTTGCGGCATGACCCGGGCTTTTTTCTCGCTGTTGCACGGCGACTTCGCCGCAGCATGGGACTACAACCATCGGGTGGTTATCGTGGCACCGCTCCTGCTTTGGCTTTACATCGAGGCACTGAAAAAAACGATCGGAGAACTGCGATAGTTCTCCGATCGTTTTTCGTAAGGCGGCGAAACGGGCAGCACCGCAACCTTTGCGGTGTCGTTCCGCTTCGGCCGCGCTTCAGGCGCTGATCGCCCCCGAAGCTTCCCGGGTCGTCCCCGGCCTCCGGCGGCTACTCCCCGAAAGAGTGGATCACCACGCCCGAACGGAGCTTGGGCTCGAACCACGTGGTCTTCGGGGGCATGATGTTGCCCGTGTCGGCGATGTCGATGAGCTGCTGCATCGAGACGGGGTAGAGGGCGAAGGCGACCTTCATCTCGCCGCTGTCGACACGGCGCTTCAACTCGCCCAGGCCGCGGATGCCGCCCACGAAGTCGATCCGCTTGGAGGTGCGCAGGTCCTTGATGTCCAAAATCTTGTCGAGCACGAGGTTCGACAGCACCGTGACGTCCAACACGCCGATCGGGTCGCTGTCGTCGTAGGTGCCTGGCTTGGCCGTGAGGCTGTACCACTTGCCCTGAAGATACATCGAGAAGTTGTGCAGCGCTGCGGGCCGGTACTCCTCCGCGCCCTTCTCCTCGACGGTGAAGCTCTCGCGGAGCTTGTCGAGAAGTTCGTCGGGCGTCAGGGAGTTCAGGTCCTTGACGACGCGGTTGTAGTCGATGATGCGCAGCTGCCCGGCCGGGAAAGTGACGGCCAGGAAGTAGCAATACTCCTCCTCGCCGCAATGGGCGGGGTTTTTCGCCTTGCATTCGGCGCCCACACGGGCGGCGGCGGCGGTGCGGTGGTGTCCGTCGGCGACGTAGAGCGCCGGAATGCCCCTGAAGATTTCGGTGATGCGGTCGTTGGTCTTGCGGTCGCGGATGACCCACAGCTTGTGGCCGAAGCCGTCGGCGGCCGTGAAGTCGTACTCGGGAGCGTTGTTCGCCACCACGTCGGCCACGATGGCATCCACCTCGGCATTGTCGGGATAGGCGAAGAAGACGGGTTCGATGTTGGCCCGCTGGTTGCGCACGTGGATCATGCGGTCCTCCTCCTTGTCGGGACGCGTGAGCTCGTGCTTCTTGATGGCGCCCGAGAGGTAATCCTCGAAGTGGCAGCACATGGCCAGACCGTACTGCGTGCGGCCCTCCATCGTCTGCGCATAGATGTAGTAATACTCCTCGGGGTCCTGCTGCAGCCACCCCTCGCGGCGCCAGCGGCGGAAATTCTCGACGGCCTTGTCGTAGACCGGCTGCGAATGTTCGTCAGCCAGAGGCTCGAAGTCGATTTCGGGCTTGATGATGTGCAGGAGCGAACGCTCCGTGGCCTCGGCTTTCGCCTCGGCGGAGTTGAGCACGTCGTAGGGACGCGACGCCACCTCGGCGGCATGTTCCCGGGGCGGACGCACGGCGCGGAACGGTTTGATACGTACCATAGCTATTCGGTCATTTAGGCGAAGGGCGGGCGGCGAGCCGCCGGCGCCCTCGGATTCGGTTTATTTGTTCACCTGAAAACGGGTGCAGCCCGTACGGAAGAAGTCGACGATCTGCCGCGCGGCGGCCAGACCGGCATTGAGGTTGGCCTCGGCCGTCTCGGCGCCCATCTTCTTGGCGGTGGCGAAGACCCGCTTGCCGAACTTCGCGTCCAGTTCGGACTGCATGTCGGCGGCGATGTCGGTCGTATATTTCAGGTCCTCGCGCTCGGAGAGAGCCCGCAACAATCCTGCCTCGTCGATCACCTCCTTGCGGGCGGTGTTGACCAGCGTGGCGCCCCGGGGCATGGACATCAGCAAATCGTAGCCGATCGAGCCGCGGGTCCGGGGCGTGGCGGGAATGTGCAGCGAGAGATAGTCGGAGGTCCGATACAGCTCCTCGACCGAGGCGACCTGCTCCACGCCGTCGGCGGCGAAGACCTCGGGATCGGCCACGAACGGATCGTAGGCCACGACCCGCATGCCGAGCGCCTTGCCCTTGCGGCCGACCAGACGGCCGACGTTGCCGTAGGCATGGATGCCGAGCGTCTTGCCCTGAATCTCGGAACCGGTGCCGGGCGTGAAGCGGTTGCGGGCCATGAAGATCATCATCGCCACGGCCAGTTCGGCCACGGCGTTGGAGTTCTGCCCGGGGGTGTTCATGACGACGATGCCGCGGGCCGAGGCTGCGGCAAGATCGACATTGTCGTATCCGGCGCCGGCGCGCACGACGATCTTGAGGCCGGGAGCTGCGGCGATGACCTCGGCGGTGACCTTGTCGCTGCGGACGATCAGCGCGTCGGCATCGGCCACGGCGGAGAGCAGCTCGGCCTTATCGGTGTATTTTTCGAGCAGGGCGAGCTCGTGACCCGCACCCTCGGCGATTTCGCGGATTCCCTCGACGGCCTTGCGGGCGAAGGGCTTTTCGGTGGCGACCAATATTTTCATAACGGATTTCGATGTGGTGGTTTCCTGTACTGGAGTCGGTTCCCACGCGGTCACCTCGCCCGTGAGGGCGCTGTAAGCCGCGGGGACCTTGAACTGATAAGCCATTCGGCGGTTATTTCACGTGCAGTTTCTCGAACTCCTGCATGCAGCCGACCAGCGCCTGCACGCTCTCGATCGGCAGGGCGTTGTAGCACGAAGCGCGGAAGCCGCCGACCAGACGGTGGCCCTTGATGCCGACCATGCCGCGCGCCTTGGCGAACTCGAGGAACTCGGGCGCCAGCTCCTCGTACCCGTCGGCCATGACGAAGCAGATGTTCATCAGGGAGCGGTCCTCCCGCTCGACCGTGCCGCGGAACAAGGGGTTGCGGTCGATCTCGGCGTAGAGCAGCCCGGCTTTGGCCACGTTGCGGCGGTGGATCTCCTCCACGCCGCCGATGCTCTTGAGCCACCGCAGCGTCTCCATCAGCACGTAGATCGGGAAGACGGGCGGAGTGTTGAACATCGAATTGTTGTCGGCATGGGTCTTGAACGAGACCATCGTGGGCAGGTCGCGCACGATCTTGTCCAGCATATCGTCGCGGATGATGGCGAACGCGACGCCCGCGGGAGCCAGGTTCTTCTGCGCACCGCCGTAGATCATGGCGTATTTCGACACGTCGACCGGACGCGACAGGATGTCGGACGACATGTCGGCGACGAGAGGCACGGGCGAGGCGATGTCCTCGTGGTACTCGGTGCCGTAGATCGTGTTGTTGGAGGTGATGTGCAGGTAATCGAGGTCGGAGGGAATGGCGAAACCCTTGGGGATATAGGTGAAGTTGCGGTCCTCGGACGAAGCGAGCACCTCGACCTCGCCGTAACGCCGGGCCTCCTTGATGGCCTTCTTCGACCAGACGCCCGTGTTGACGTAACCGGCCTTGCGGCCCAGAAAGTTGGCCGCCACCTCGTAGAAGAGGGTGCTGGCGCCGCCGCCCAGGTAGATGATCTTATAGTTGTCGGGGATGGCGAGCAGCTCGCGGAAAAGCCGGTCGGCCTCGGCCATCACCTCGTCGAAATCCTTCGTCCGGTGCGAAATCGAGAGGATCGAGAGCCCCGAGCCGTTGAAATCCAGAATGGCCTTGGCCGCATTGGCGATCACTTCGTCGGCCAGAATGGAAGGCCCCGCATTGAAATTGTGTTTTTTCATATTCTGAAGTATGGGATTGGAATGATTTCGCTTGTCCGTTTACGGGTACACAAATATAAGGGAAAATTTCAGGAATGCAACGTCCTGCCGAAGAAATTTCGCAGCAGGTGCACCGGGGACCCGATTTTTTGAATTGTTTTTTGTATTTTTGCCGAAATTAACCGTCATCCGACATGATGATCAAATCCATGACCGGCTTCGGCAAGGGCGAAGCCACGGCCGACAACCGAAAAATCACGGTCGAAATCCGTACGCTCAACTCCAAGCAGCTGGACGTGAATCTGCGGCTGCCCTCCCTCTACCGGCAGTCGGAATACGAAATCCGCACGCTCGCGGCACGCAGTCTGGTGCGCGGCAAGGTCGACATCGTCGTCACCTTCGAAACGCAGCGCGCCGAAGCGCCCGCGCGCATCAACCGCGAGCTGTTCCGCGAATACCTCCACCAGATGAGCGACACGCTGACCTACGCGGGAATCGACGCCTCGCACGACACGCTGGCGTCGCTGGCCATGCGCATGCCCGACGTGGTGTCGACCGAGGCCGAGAGCGTCTCCGCGGAGGAGCACGCCGCGCTGCTGACGGCCACCGAAGCGGCTCTCGTGCAGCTCGACGCATTCCGCACGCAGGAGGGCGCCATCCTGATCGCCGACCTGCTGCACCGCGTCGACCTCATCGAACAGTACAAAAACGAGATCGAGCCCTACGAAAAGGCCCGCACGCAGAACATCCGCGCACGGATTCTGGACAATCTGGCCAAACTGGGCGCCGAGGTCGACCGCAACCGGCTGGAGCAGGAGATGATCTTCTACCTCGAGAAGCTGGACATCACCGAAGAGAAAGTGCGCCTGACCAACCACTGCAACTACTTCCGCGAAGTGGCGGCGAACGAAGAGCAGGCGGGCCGCAAGCTGGGATTCATCGCCCAGGAGATGGGCCGCGAGATCAACACCACCGGGTCGAAAGCCAACGAGACGAACATCCAGATTCTGGTGGTGAAGATGAAGGACGAACTGGAGAAGATCAAGGAACAGGTACTCAACATCTTGTGATTCTGCGACATCGCAAGATACTGCAATTGAAAATGAAGAATGAAAAGTTAAAAATCGAGCCTTGCCGGCTCCGGAGCATCGAACCGAAAATTTTTCATTTTTAATTCTTAATTTTTAATTCCCCAATGGGTAAGATCATCATCTTTTCCGCCCCGAGCGGCTCGGGCAAGACCACGATCGTGCGCGAATTGCTGGCCCGCTATCCGCAGCTCGAATTCTCCGTCTCGGCGACGAGCCGGGCGCCCCGCGGCACCGAACGCGACGGAGTGGACTACTACTTCCTCTCGCACGAGGAGTTCATGCGGGCCGTGGCCGAAAACCGCTTCGTCGAGTGGGAGGAGGTCTACCGGGGCACCTGCTACGGCACGCTGCGCAGCGAAATGGAGCGCATCTGGCAGAAGGGACACACGATCGCGTTCGACGTCGACGTGATCGGCGGACTGAACCTCAAACGTCTGTTCGGCGACGACGCCTGCTCGGTCTTCGTCATGCCTCCGTCGGTCGCGGAGCTGCGCCGGCGGCTCGAAGGGCGCGGCACCGACGCACCGGAGGTGATCGACCGGCGCGTGGCCAAAGCCGAATTCGAGCTGACCAAGGCCCCCGAATTCGACCACGTGGTGGTCAACGACCGGCTGGAAGATGCCGTGGCCGAAGTCTGCGCGCTGGTCGAAAAGTTCCTCGCCCGCTGAGCCATGAAAAAACGGATGATGCTCTACTTCGGGTCGTTCAACCCCGTGCACCGGGGCCATATCGCACTGGCCGAATACGTCGTGGAGCATGATCTGGCCGACGAGACGGTGCTCGTCGTCTCGCCGCAGAGCCCCTACAAGCAGGCCGGGACCCTGGCCCCCGAGACCGACCGCTTCGAGATGGCCGAAATCGCCTGCGCGGCCTCGAAATACCCGGAGCGGATCAAACCCTCGGCCGTCGAATTCCTGCTTCCGCGCCCCTCCTACACGATCGACACGCTGCGTTATCTGGAGGAGCTGTGCGGCCGCGAAATGAAGTTCTCGCTCCTCCTGGGCGGCGACCAGATCGCGGCGCTCGACGGCTGGAAAGAGTACGAAAAGGTGCTCGAATACCCCATATACGTCTACCCGCGCCGCGGCGAAAGGGTGGAGCGCTACCGGGATCGGATCACGGTGCTCGAAGACGCCCCGCTGCAGGACTTTTCCGCCACGGAGGTGCGCGAGGCCGTCGAACGGGGCGACGACACCTCGCGGATGCTCCTGCCGGAGGTGGCCGGCTGCATCCGCCGCAAGGGGCTCTGGAGCCCCGCCCGCCGCATGGCGGCGCTCGATGCCGCCCTCGAAGCCGATCCGAAGCACACGGACCTGCTGCTCGAACGAGGCCGGCTGCACTTCCGCCTGAACGAATGGGGTCCGGCCCTCAACGACTTCAATGCCGTGCTGCGCCTCGACCCCGGATGCAGGGAAGCGCGCGAATCCGTCGAAATGATTCAGGAAATACTGGCATTCAGATACAAAGACATCTACAACCCATGACTCCGAAACTGAAAATAGCGCTTCTGGCCGGCGGCGACTCGTCCGAGCGGGAGATCGCGCTTCAGAGCGCCGCGCAGATCGCAGCGGCGCTCGACCCCGAAAAATACGACGTCACGCTCATCGACCTGCACCATCGCGACTGGCACTACACGGCCCCCGACGGCCGCGAGTGGCAGGTGGACAAGAACGACTTCTCGCTGACGGTCGACGGCGTACGCCGGGAGTTCGACTATGCGCTCATCATCATCCACGGCACGCCGGGCGAAAACGGACGGCTGCAAGGCTATCTGGAGATGATGGACATCCCGTATTCGTCGTGTTCGATGACCTCGTCGGTCATCACCTTCGACAAGGAAACGGCCAAACGCATGCTCGCGGGCCGCGGCATCAACCTCGCCCGCGAACGCTTCCTGCGCCGCGGCGAGGCGTGGGACGGGGCCGCCATCGCGGCGGAGCTGGGGCTGCCGCTCTTCGTGAAGCCCAACGCCAGCGGCTCGTCGTTCGGCGTGACGAAAGTCCGTGCGGCCGAGGAGCTGCCCGAGGCGATCGAAAAAGCCTTTACGGAGAGCGACGAAGTGCTCGTCGAGGAGTGCATCGCGGGGCGCGAAATGGGCTGCGGCGTGATGATCGCCGGAGGCCGGGAGTACCTCTTCCCGATCACGGAAATCGTCCCGAAAAAGGAGTTCTTCGACTACGAAGCCAAATACACGGCGGGATTTTCCGAAGAGATCACCCCGGCCGGCATCGCCCCCGAAATCGAGGCCGAGCTCAACCGCATGACGCTCGAAGCCTACCGCACGTGCCGCTGCCGCGGCGTGGTGCGCGTGGACTTCATCGTAACGCCCGAAGGCAAGCCCTACTTCATCGAGCTGAACTCCATCCCGGGCATGAGCTCGGGGAGCATCGTCCCCAAGCAGGTGCGGGCCATGGGCATGACCCTGGGCCAGCTCTACGACCTCATCATCGCCGACACATGCGCCCGCAAATGATCGAAATCGACGGCAAGATCGTGAGCGCCGACCTGCTGCGCGAGTGCTTCGCCTGCGACCTTTCGCAGTGCAGGGGCATCTGCTGCGTGGAGGGCAACGCAGGAGCGCCGCTGGAAGACGACGAAGCGGACATACTCGAACGCGAATACCCGGCCTACAAACCCTACATGACACCCGAAGGCATCGCGGCCGTCGAGCGGCAGGGGTTCATGGTGCCGGACGAAGAGGGCGACAGCACCACGCCGCTGGTCGACGGCGCCGAGTGCGCCTATGCCTACCGCGAAAACGGCATCACGCTCTGCGCCATCGAAAAGGCGTGGGCCGAGGGGCGCACGCCGTTCCGCAAACCCATATCGTGCCACCTCTATCCGATCCGGCTGGTGCGATTCTCCAACGGCACCGTGGGCCTCAACTACCACCGCTGGTCGGTCTGCGCGGCGGCCCGCGCATGCGGCAAACGGCTGGGCATTCCGGTCTACAAGACGCTGAAGGAGCCCATCATCCGCCGTTTCGGCGAAGAGTTCTACCGCGCGCTCGAAGCGGCCGAGGAGCTGTTGAAAAATCCCTGACCTTTCCCCCGGAGGCAGCCTTGCAGACACCGCCGGCTCCATCCGAAACAAAAACACGATTCATGAAAAGATACCTTCCTCTCTTTCTTTGCGCCCTGACGCTGGCCGGAACGGCCGCGGCGGGCCCCGTACAGCTGTTCAACCGCAAATCGAAAAAGCAGATCGCCGCCGAGCAGCTCTCCCGCCTGACGGCCACGGCCGATTCGCTGCGCGCCGCAGCCGACTCCCGCAGTCTGAAGATCGACTCGCTGGAGCAGGCGCTCGCAGCCGTCCGGGCGGAGCGGGACGCCTACGCCGCCCTGGAGCGCGCGGTCGAAAACGCAGCCGCCGATCCCGAGACGGCAGCGGCCGACTCGGTGGAGGCGCTGCGGCTGCGGCTGCGGCGCACGCGGATCGAGTCGACGTTCGACACCAACGGCCTCGCCGTGCTCGACACGCTCGACTCGGGCAACGACGCCATCCGCGTGCTGCTCTACACCGACAACACCTGGAAATACATCCGCAACCGCGACATCGCCGCAGGCCGCGACAGCACGATTTTCGAGAAATACTGGAGCACCGAGACGCTCTTTCCCTACCGCGAAGTCGACATGTCGTCCATGCCCAAATCAGTGGTGATCGATCTGGTGGATTCGACCAAGAGCTACCATTGTCCCTACCAGGGGGCGATCCATCCCCACGGCAAATACGGCCCGCGCCGCAGCCGCCAGCATCAGGGCGTCGACCTGCCGCTCAAGGAGGGCGCACCGATCTACGCCACCTTCTGCGGCCGCGTGCGCATCTCGCAGTACAACCGGGGCGGCTACGGCAATCTGGTCATCATCCGCCACGACAACGGTCTGGAGACCTACTACGGCCACCTCTCCGAACGGCTGGTCGAGGCGGGGCAATGGGTCGAAGCGGGGCAGATCATCGGCAAGGGCGGCTCGACGGGCCGTTCGACGGGTCCCCACCTCCATTTCGAGACCCGCTACTACGGACAGTCGTTCGATCCCGAACGGCTCATCGACTTCCGAAGCGGCATCCTCTGCCGCGAGACGTTCCTGCTGAAAAAGTCGTTCTTCAGCATCTACTCCAACGCCGGGCAGGATTTCGACGACGAGATCGCCAACGAGGAGGAGGACAAGAAGGAGCAGGCCGAGCGCGAAGCGATGCGTTACCACAAAATCCGTTCGGGCGACACGCTCGGTGCCATCGCCCGCAAATACGGCACGACCGTCTCGAACATCTGCCGCCTGAACGGCATCAAGTCGACGACGATCCTGCGCATCGGCCGCACGCTCCGGGTGCGGTAGCCGTCCCCGCCGGAGCAGGTCCGAAAAACGGGGCTGTCCTTTCGAAGGGCAGCCCCGTTTTCCGTTCATCGGCCGGGCAGAACCGGCTCCATCGTCGCGATCCGGTATTCGCCGTCGGCGCCGACCCTCCGGCAGCCCTCCGCGCCGAGCGCGAAAGAGGTTATGCGGCGGTTGAAATTGTCGACGACGGCAAATTCCTCCTCCTCGTAGGGATCGTGCACGATCTGGTGGATGTCGAGCACCTCGCCCCCGCACGGCCCTTTCTCACGGGCGCATGGCCCGCCCCGCCGCGCAAGTCGAACACCCGCAGCGGCAGGGCATCGCTGTTACCGGCCCAGAGCAGCCAATGACCGAAAGCCGCCATCATCTCCGGACATCCGAGCGTGTCGGGCGGAATGTCCAGCCATTCGACTTCGCGCTCGTAGTCGATCTTCCGAGCCGGGACATGCTCCGGCCACGCGCCGCTGCGACCGCAGCACACGCATCCGGCAAGGAGCGCCGGCAGGGAACGACATACGAACGGAAATCATGGCGGATCATTCGTTGCCGGAGCCTCCGTTCTCCGGCTTTATCGTCGCGAAAACGAGGATGGGATTCTCCTCTTCATCGGTGCAGGCCGCGGCGATGCGGCGTCCCATGTCGGTCTGCGGGGGATGACGCTCGAACCAGCGCAGCAACCATTCGGCGTCGTAAGAGCAGATGAGAGCGCGGCCGTCGTTGCCGGCATGGCCGAAAAAATCGGGCAGGTCGTCGAACATGCGCGGGCAGCAGACGAGGCGGTCGGCATGCGTGTCGTAGACATAAAAGGCATCCCGCCGGGCGTGGAACCGGAAAAACAGCTTGTCGCCGAGGTACTCGACGCCCTCCGGTCCGGAATAGAGCCGGCCTGTGCGGATGTGCTCGTTGTAGTCGTCGATGCTGGCGAAGGTGCGGACTTTGTGGGGCGCATTGGCGCTCCGGCCCCGGAAATCGAATACGAAAAGCGGCGAAAGAGCTGCCGTGCGGGTTTCGAACAGGTAGACCGTATCCGAAAAGAGCGGGAACAGCACGACGCTGTCGCGGCTCCGGCGGGTCAGGCCTCCGGCCCCGATGTGCCCTTCGCCCGTATAGACCGAGGTGTAGACGCCTCTCGTTTTTTTGCCTCCAGGACTGTAGTAGGCCGTATGGCGGTTCTTCGGCGAAAGGTTGAGCGAATAAAAAAGATAGCCGCCGCCGAGCGCTTCGAAGTGGAAATGAGGCTCGGACAGAGAGGTCCGCCCGATGAATCCGCCGTCCGGCCCGAACCGCTTGATCGTCCGGTAATGATCCAGCACGAAGAGCGTTCCGTTCACCTCGTCGACGGAGATGTCGGTGGGGTAGATCAGTTCGTTGTCGGCGCGACCTCTGGTTATTTTTTTCAAAAAGGCACCCGCCGCATCGAAGATGAGCACATCGTTGTGAGGCACCGAAGTGAGCACATAGAGGCGATCCCGCCAGGGAATCACCCGGGCGATGTTGTGGATCAGCGCCTCGTCGGTAGTTTGCAGCTTGACGAAGCGGTCGATGCTCAATGCGGCCTGCTCTTCACCTGCTTCGACACTTCCCATGTTCACGAGAGTGCACGAAAAGCACCCGGGTTCGGTCCTCTGGCAGGCGAGCAGGCAGACGCAGGCGATGCCTGCACAAAGAGAGTGGAGCGCTTTCATCGATCTAATGCCAATGCGCCGC
>USCH01000041.1 GCA_900553175.1 uncultured Alistipes sp.
CTTCGGCGAGGACGCCATCAAGGCCAGCGGCATTCTGGGCATCACGCTCACGCGCCGGGCCAACGGCTCGGCCACCTACGTCGAACTGGCCGGATTTCCCTACCATGCCGTCGACACCTACCTGCCCAAGCTGGTGCGGGCGGGCGAGCGCGTGGCCATCTGCGAGCAGCTCGAAGACCCCAAACTGGTCAAGGGGCTGGTCAAGCGCGGCGTGATCGAGCTGGTCACGCCGGGCGTGGCGCTGGGCGACAACATCCTCTCCAACAAGGAGAACACCTATCTGGCGTCGGTCTATTTCGGCCGCGAGAAGACGGGCGTGGCGTTCCTCGACATCTCAACGGGCGAATTTTACGTCGCCGAGGGCAGCGACGCCTATGTCGACAAGCTCATTTCGAACCTCGCGCCCAAGGAGGTGATCTACCAGCGCGGCTTCGAAGACCGCTTCAGCGCGTCGTTCGGCTCGCGGCTCTACACCTACCGGCTCGACGAATGGGTCTTTTCGGAGGATGTCAACCGCGAGAAACTCTGCAAGCAGTTCGGCACCTCGTCGCTCAAGGGTTTCGGTGTCGACCATTTCCACAGCGGCATTTCGGCCGCCGGGGCCATTCTCCACTACCTCGAATTCACCGAGCACCGCGATGTGGCGCACCTCAAGTCGATTGCGCGCATCGACCAGGACGACTACGTGTGGATCGACAAATTCACGATCCGCAACCTCGAGCTCTTCTCGTCGAACGGCGCCCGCGAGAAGAGCGGTTTCGCCGATGTGATCGACCGCACGCTCACGCCCATGGGCGGGCGTCTACTCAAACGGTGGATCGCCATGCCGATCAAGGACCCCGAACGCATCGGGCGGCGTCTGGACGTGGTGGAGCATTTCACCCGCGAAACCGACTTCGCCGAGGCCCTGCGCGAGCAGGTGGCGCTGGTGGGCGACCTGGAGCGCATCGCCGCCCGCATCGCCGCTTCGCGCGTCACGCCGCGCGAACTGGTGCAGCTCAAGAACTCGCTTTCGTCCATCGAGACGCTCAAGGCGGCCCTCGAATCGACCGACAGCGACCGGCTGCACGACCTGGCCGCGCAGATCGACCCGCTCGCCGCCGTGCGCGACCGCATCGCCAGCGACATCTATCCCGATCCGCAGAACAACCAGATTCAGAAGGGCGGCGTGATCGCCGACGGCGTCGATCCCGAGCTCGACGACCTGCGGCGCATCGCCCTCCACGGCAAGGACTATCTGGCCCGCATCCAGCAGCGCGAGAGCGAGGCGACGGGCATCCCGTCGCTCAGGCTGAGCTACAACAACGTCTTCGGCTACTACATCGAGGTGCGCAACACCCACCGCGACAAGGTGCCCGACACGTGGATCCGCAAGCAGACGCTGGCCAATGCCGAGCGCTACATCACCGAGGAGCTCAAGGAGTACGAGGAGAAGATTCTGGGCGCCGAGGAGAAGATGCTCGTGCTCGAACAGCGCATCTACGGCGAGCTGCTCGCCTTCATCTCTTCGTCGCTCAGCGTGCTGCTGCGCGACGCGGCCGTCGTGGCCCGCATCGACTGCCTGCAATCCTTCGCCCGCATCGCCTGCGAGCGTCATTACGTCCGCCCCGTGCTGGACGAGGGCAGGCGCATCGAGATCGTGGCGGGGCGGCATCCCGTGATCGAGACGCTCATGCCCGTGGGCGAGGAGTACATCCCCAACGACGTCATGCTCGACGACCGGGAGCAGCAGATCATGATGATCACGGGCCCCAACATGTCGGGTAAGTCGGCGCTGCTGCGCCAGACGGCCCTCATCATCCTCATGGCGCAGATGGGGTCGTTCGTACCGGCCGAGTCGGCCCATATCGGCGTCGTGGACAAGATTTTCACGCGCGTGGGCGCTTCGGACAACATTTCGCAGGGCGAGTCGACCTTCATGGTCGAGATGCTCGAGTCGGCCAGCATCCTGAACAACATCTCCGACCGCAGCATCGTCCTTCTCGACGAGATCGGCCGCGGAACATCGACCTACGACGGCATTTCGATCGCCTGGGCCATGGTCGAATACCTCCACAACCACCCCTCGGCCCGGGCCAAGACGCTCTTCGCCACTCATTACCACGAGCTCAACGAGATGGAGCAGATGTGTCCGCGGGTGAAGAACTACCACGTGGCGGTCAAGGAGATGGGCAACCAGATCGTCTTCCTGCGCAAGCTCGAACGGGGCGGCACCGAACATTCGTTCGGCATCCACGTCGCCCGCATGGCCGGCATGCCGGCCTCGGTCGTCGGGCGGGCCGCCGAAATCCTGCGCAACCTCGAACAGGTCTACGGCAGCAGCGAGATCGTGCCGAGCCGCAGCCTCCGGGAGCGCAGCCGCAAACATTCGGCGCAGACGGTCCGCGAGGCGGCCGAGAGCGCCGTGCCGCAGAGCATGCAGCTTTCGATGTTCCAGCTCGATGATCCGGTGCTCGTCCAGATCCGCGACCAGATCAAGGGGCTCGACCTGAACACCCTGACGCCGATCGAGGCACTGAACAAACTCAACGAGATCAAGAAGCTCACCGGATTGTGATTCCCTGCGGAAAACATGCGGTCGTCCGGCAGGAGACCGAAGCGGACCATCGGGCGGTTTATGCGCTGATCGAAAGTGCGTTCCGAACGGCGGAGCACAGCGACGGCACCGAACAGGATCTGGTCGAGGCCCTGCGCCGAAGCCCTTCGTTCATTCCCGAACTGTCGCTGGTCGCGGAGCTGGAGGACCGGGTGGTCGGGCATGTGCTTTTCACGCGGATTTCGATCGGGCAGGCTCCGGCCCTGGCTCTGGCGCCGCTCGCCGTCAGCCCGGATTGCAGACGCAGGGGAATCGGGAGCGCTCTGGTCGGCGAGGGGCACCGCATTGCGCGCAGGCTCGGCTATGGCTGTTCGGTGGTGCTGGGCGATCCCTCCTATTATGCGGCGTTCGGCTACCGGCCCGCCAGCAAACTGGGCATCTTCGCGCCGTTCGAGGCGGACGACGCCTGTTTCATGGCGCTCCGATTGCGGTCCGATGCGCCCGTGGCGGGCGGAAGGGTGACCTACGACGCGGCTTTCGGCGTCTGACGGCGGACGCGAGGCGGCTGCCGTTGTCTGCCCCGGATTCCGGGCATGCGGTCGTCCTCTCCGGAGCCTCTCCCTGCCGCAAAAAAAACGGATGCCGGGCAAGGCATCCGTTTTTTCATCGTCCGCACTCCGGAGAGGGGGCTATTCCTGGCCCCGGATGAGCGAGCGGATGTTCTGGATGAGCATCGCCACGGCCACCGAGTTGAATCCGCCCTCGGGGATGATGACGTCGGCGTACTTCTTCGACGGCTCGACGAACTCCTCGTGCATGGGTTTCACGGTCGTGGTGTATTGCGAGATGACCGACTGCATCGTGCGGCCGCGGTCGCAGACGTCGCGCAGGATGCGCCGCGCCAGCCGGATGTCGGCGTCGGTGTCGACGAAGACCTTGATGTCCATCAGGTCGCGCAGCTCCTTGTTCTCGAAGATGAGGATGCCGTCGACGATGATGACTTTCGAGGGTTTGACGCTCACGGTTTCGGGCATGCGGTTGTGCTCGACGAACGAGTAGACCGGATGCTCCACCGGGACGTTCTCCTTGAGCGCCTTGATGTGCTCGACGAGCATCTGCGTGTCGAAAGCCTGCGGATGGTCGTAGTTGAGTTTCGTGCGCTCCTCGTAGGTCAGCTCGGGATGGGCCTTGTAGTAGTAGTCGTGGCACAGCGTCACCACGTCGTCGCCTTGAAAAGCCTCCTGGAGCCGTTTGACGAGCGTCGACTTGCCCGATCCGGTTCCTCCGGCGACTCCGATTACCGTAACTTTCATTTTATCATCCGTTTGGGGTGGTTTATATAAAGAAAAGGATCGTCTCCCGAAGGAACGATCCCTTTCCCGAACTATGCGTCGATGTTGGCGTAATGGGCATTGCGTTCGATGAACTCGCGGCGGGGCGGCACGTCGTCGCCCATGAGCATCGAGAAGATGCGGTCGGCCTCGGCCGCGTTCTCGATGTTGACCTTGCGCAGGATGCGCGTGTCGGGATTCATCGTCGTCTCCCACAGCTGGTGGGCGTTCATCTCGCCCAGACCTTTGTAGCGCTGCACGTGGGTGCCCTTGCCGAACTCCTCGGTGATGGCGTCGCGCTCCTTCTCGGTCCAGCAGTAGCGCTCCTGCTTGCCTTTCTTCACGAGGTAGAGGGGCGGGGTGGCGATGTAGACATGGCCGTTCTCGATCAATTCCTTCATCTTGCGGAAGAAGAAAGTCAGCATCAGCGTGGCGATGTGCGAACCGTCGACGTCGGCATCGGTCATGATGATGATCTTGTCGTAGCGCAGCTTTTCGAGGTTCAGGGCTTTGCTGTCCTCCTCGGTGCCGATCGTCACGCCCAGCGCCGTGAACATGTTCTTGATCTCCTCGTTCTCCCACATGCGGTGCTCCTGAGCCTTTTCGATGTTCAGAATCTTGCCGCGCAAAGGCATGATGGCCTGGAAGTTGCGGTCGCGGCCCGATTTGGCCGTGCCGCCTGCCGAGTCGCCCTCGACGAAGAAGATTTCGGCGATCGAACGGTCGCGGCTCGAACAGTCGGCCAGCTTGCCCGGCAGTCCCACGCCCGAGAGGGGCGTCTTGCGCTGCACGGCCTCACGGGCCTTGCGGGCCGCATGGCGGGCTGTGGCGGCCAGCACGACCTTCTGCACGATGGCCTTGGCATCCTTGGGATTCTCTTCGAGGTAGTGGCCCAGCGCCGCGGTCATGGCCTGATCCACGGCTGCCGCAACCTCGTCGTTGCCCAGCTTGGTCTTGGTCTGACCCTCGAACTGGGGCTCGGCGACCTTGACCGACACCACGGCCGTCAGACCCTCGCGGAAGTCGTCGCCGCTGATGTCGAACTTGAGCTTCGAGAGCATGCCCGAGTCGTCGGCGTACTTCTTGAGCGTGCGGGTCAGCGCGCGGCGGAAGCCCGTCAGGTGCGTGCCGCCCTCGATGGTGTTGATGTTGTTGACGTAGGAGTGGACGTTCTCCGAGTAGGAGTCGTTGTACTGCATGGCCACCTCCACGGGCACGCCGTTTTTCTCGGTGTCGAGGTAGATGATCGAGTCGATGATCGGCTCGCCGCGCGTGGCGTCGAGGTATTTGACGAACTCCTTGAGCCCCTCCTCCGAGTAGAAGTGATCCTCGCGCGTCTTGCCCTCCTCGTCCTTGCGCAGGTCGTAGAGGTTCAGGTGGATGCCTTTGTTCAGAAAGGCCAGCTCGCGCAGCCGGTTGGCCAGAATGTCGTATTTGTATTCGGTCGTGTGGGTGAAGATTTCGCCGTCGGGCTTGAAGGTCACGATCGTGCCGCGGTCCCCGCACGCGCCGATCACCTCGACCTGCGAGGTGGGCGTGCCCTTGCTGTAGGTCTGGCGGAAAATCTTGCCGTCGCGGTGGATTTCGGCGGTCAGATGCGTCGAGAGAGCGTTGACGCACGAGACGCCCACGCCGTGCAGACCGCCCGAGACCTTGTAACTGCCCTTGTCGAACTTGCCGCCGGCGTGCAGCACCGTCAGCACCACTTCGAGCGCCGACTTGCCCTCCTTTTCGTGGAAGTCGGTCGGGATGCCGCGGCCGTTGTCCTTGACGGTTATGGAGTTGTCCTCGTTGATCGTCACGTCGATGTCGGTGCAGTAACCGGCCAGAGCCTCGTCGATCGAGTTGTCGACGACCTCGTAGACCAGGTGGTGAAGACCCTTCTCGCCGATGTCGCCGATGTACATGGCGGGGCGTTTGCGCACAGCTTCGAGGCCCTCGAGGACCTGGATGTTCGACGCGGAATATTCCTCTTCTTGTCTCTTTGCGTTCTCTTGTTCGGTACTCATTGGGTAGCTTTGAAATATCGTACAAATATACGGTTTTTTTCCGGAACAAACAAGTGCGGGATGCTTCCGGAAGCGCGTTTTTCTCCGAAATCCGCCGATATGCGTTCGCCCCCGGCCGGCGTCAGTTCAGTTCGGCCTGGAGGTCGACCTCACGGATGCGCCCCTGGGCGAAAAGAACGGCCCGGGCCGGGTAGTTTTCGATGAGCGAGGTGTTGTGCGTCGACATGACCACGGCGCAGCCGCGGCGGGCGATTTCGCGGAAGAGCTGCATGATGCCGTCGGCCGTGAGGGGGTCGAGGTTGCCCGTCGGCTCGTCGGCCAGCAGCACCTGCGGGTCGTTGAGCAGCGCGCGGGCGATGACCAGCCGCTGCTGTTCGCCGCCCGAGAGCTCGAACGGCATCTTGTAGCATTTCGGTTCGAGGTCGACCAGCCGGAGCACCCGGTCGATGCGCTCCCGGATCTCCTCCTCGCGCTTCCAGCCCGTGGCCTTCATCACGTAGTGGAGGTTCATGAAGACGTTGCGGTCGGTCAGCAGCTGATAGTCCTGGAAGACGATGCCGATCCGGCGGCGCAGGTAGGGGATGTCGCGGCGGCGGAGGCGGCGCAGATCGTATCCGGCGATATATCCCTCGCCCGAAAGCAGTTGCAGTTCGGCATATAAAGTTTTGAACAAGGTGCTTTTCCCGCATCCCACGCGGCCGATCAGGTAGACGAATTCGCCGGGGGCCACTTCGAGGTCGACGTCGGTGAGGACGGTTTCGCTGTCGCGCAGCTTCCGGGCGGCGGACCGGCGGCCGAAAGGATCGTCTGCATGGCAGATCGTGGCATGGCTGAGCTTCACTACGTAGGGGCGTTCCATAGGGGCGTATGTTTACTACAACAAAGATACGAATAAGCCGAGCGCAAAAAAAAGAATTTATTCGATTTTTTGCCGAGACGAAGTATCTTCGGCGCAGCAGGAGGCGGGAAAAATCGGGCTCGGCGGCAGCCGGCGGGGTGCAAACCGCTCCTGCGGCGGCGTCACCCGCCGAAAACCGAGCGAAACATCGCGGCGTAGACGGCCGCCTTCTTCTCGAGCGCCATCGGATAGGCCCGCGACGAGGAGGGCATCCGCCAGAGTTGCAGTTCGCGGCCCGCGACGGTGCAGCATGTGTGTCCGCCTACGCCGGGAGTGTCGGCTCCCAGGGCGCGGCACATCGTGTCGGCGGCCTTCTGTCCGGTTGCGACCACCGTGCGGCAAAGGGGAATGCGCGCGAGCAGAGCCGGCAGATCGACCTCGCGCACCACTTGAAGAAAATTGTCCGACGCATTGTCTTTCAGTCGGATCACCTCGGCAGCCGTATCGTAGAGCGCAATGCCCTGCTGCATCAGGAAGCTCTCGATCGCTTCCCGGTCGAAGGCCCGGCCTCCGTCGGCGAGGAAATGGTTCCGGTCGCCGAAAAACACCTCGCCGTAGATGCGCCACATGTCGTTCTGGAGGTTGGGATAGAAAAACTCCATCGACCAGCGGCGCCGCTGGGGCGGAAAACTCCCCAGCATGAGCAGACGGGCATTCTCCGGCAGAAAAGGTTCGAGTGGATGGAGTTCGGTCGGGAGCATGGTCGTGAATCAGGCGATTCGAAAATACGAAGATAGTCGTTTTTTTCGGTTCGGGCAACCCGTTTTGCCTCCCGAGGCGGAAATTCTGTCCGCACGGCACCGCGGCGCCACCCTGCTTTCCGGGCGGTTCCTGCCAAAAACGTTCGCTGCCGCACACCTTTTCCCGCCTCGGCAGAGCCCGTGCAGGCACAGCTCTGCGCTCGGCTTATCGAAAACGTTCATCGTCATGCACCTTTTCTCGCCTCGGCATAGCCCGTGCAAGCACGGCTCTGCGCTCGGCTTATCGAAAACGTTCATCGAAATTCACAAGGTAGAGCTTCTCGGTCGCGCGCGTGAGCGCCGTGTAGAGCCAGCGCAGCATGTCGCGCGTCATCTCCTCGTCGCCGAACAGACAGCGGTCGACGAAGACCGCCCGCCATTGTCCGCCCTGGGCCTTGTGGCACGTGACGGCATAGGCGAACTTGACCTGCAAGGCGTTGAAATGGGGATTCTCGCGGATCTCCTTGAAGCGCTTGATCCGGCTCCGGATGTCGGCGTAGTCCTTTTCCACCTCGCTGAAGAGGCGCGAGGACTCCTCGCGCGTGAGCGACGGCGACTCCGATGCGAGCGTGTCGAGCAGCACCTTGCACCCCAGGGGCGCATCGTCGTAGTCGGGAAACTCGATCTGCGCGTCGACGAAACGGAAGCCGTAGAACTCCTCGAAACGGCGGATGCGCCGCAGGCGCGCGATGTCGCCGTTGGCGATGAAGTTCATCGGACAGTCGTCGGTGTGTTCGGGGAAATAGTAGTTGTTCTTGACCACCATGAGCATGTCGCCGCTCTCGATCTCCTCCTCGGCGCACAGCACGTTGCGGCGGATGCCCTCGTTGTAGCGGTTGGCGCGCTTGTTCGAACGGGTGATGACGATGGTCTCGTCGCGGCCGTAACGGTCGTAGCACTCTTGCAGACGTTCGAGAAACTCGCCACCCTCGACCGCCTCGATGTCGGGAAAATCCAGTTCGAAACGGGGAATTTCGTAGATGCCCCGTTCGAGCATGCACCGCACGAGCGTGGCATTGAAGAGGATGCCCGACCGGGCCTGCTGGCGCACCACCTCGTCGAGGGTGGCGTAGACCGTTTCGCCGTAGCGGCTCACCACCGCGGGATCGAGCGCCGGACTGTGATCGGTCCCCACGGGCGGCAGCTGGGCGCTGTCGCCCACCAGCACCAGACGGCAGGCGCGTCCGCTGCGCACGTATTGCACCAGATCGCCCAGCAGCGAGCCGCTGCCGAACAGCGTCTCCCCCGAGCCGCCGTCCGAGAGCATCGAGGCCTCGTCGACGATGAAGACCGCGTCGCGTTCGGGATTGTGGCCGAGCGAAAACTTCGACTCGTACTCGGCATTGGTGCGCTGGCGGTAGATGCGTTTGTGGATGGTGAGCGCCTTTGCCCCCGCATAGCGGGCCAGCACCTTGGCCGCCCGTCCCGTAGGCGCCAGCAGCACGGTCCTGACCCCCACTTCGCCGAGGGCCGCGACCAGCGCCGCGATGAGCGTGGTCTTGCCCGTTCCGGCGAATCCGTTCAGCACGAAAATCTTCGTGAAATCGGTGTCGGCGAGGTATTCCGACAACATTTCTATGATTTTTTTTTGCCCGGGAGTTGTTTCGAAACAAATTTTGGCGTAAATTTGGGTCGCAATACGTGTGCTG
>USCH01000042.1 GCA_900553175.1 uncultured Alistipes sp.
CGAACGGCCCCGCACTCCGATTTCGGAACATCCGCTTCGGTTTCCCGCCAGCGCACGGGACCCGGGGCGGGTGTTTCCGCGTTCCGGGGGCGGAAAGAGGGAACGGTCCGGGAGCGCATAGGGAGAGCGGACAGAGCCCGGGATCACACGGGGAGAGCAACGCGGGCCTGGGAGTGCGAGGAGCGGGATGCAGCGGAGTGCGGGGCCGGGTGTACGGGCTCCGAACGGGAAGAGCCCGGCCGGGGAGACGGCCCCGCTCGGCGCGCCCTTGCAGGACCTGTGTTGGGTAATTCGCGAAAAATATGTTACATTTGTCCGAATTTTTAAACCGAAAGAGTATGTCATCTCAATTGTTGAAAGGAAAGAAAGGTTTGATTTTCGGCGCATTGAACGAGCACTCGATCGCCTGGAAGGTGGCCGAGCGCGCCGTCGAGGAGGGCGCCGAAATCGTCCTCACCAATACGGCCGTGTCGATCCGCATGGGCACGATCTCCGAACTGGCCGAAAAATGCCATACGATCGTCGTTCCGGCCGACGCGACCGACGTCGCCGATCTGGAAAACCTGATCGACCGGACCATGGAGCACTTCGGAGGCCGTTTCGACTTCATGCTCCACTCCATCGGCATGTCGCCCAACGTCCGCAAGGGCCGCACCTACGACGATCTGGATTACGATTACCTCGCCAAGACGCTCGACATCTCGGCCATCTCGTTCCACAAGGCCATACAGGTGGCCCGCAAGAAAGACGCCATCAACGAATGGGGCTCGATCGTGGCGCTCTCCTACATCGCTGCGCAGCGCACCCTCTACGGCTACAACGACATGGCCGACGCCAAGGCGCTGCTCGAATCGATCGCCCGCAGCTTCGGCTACATCTACGGCCGCGAGAAGCACGTGCGCATCAACACCGTGTCGCAGTCGCCGACGCCGACCACGGCCGGAAACGGCGTGCTGGGCATGGGCGACCTGATGTCGTTCGCCGAGAGCATGTCGCCGCTGGGCAATGCGTCGGCGCTGGACTGCGCCGATTACGTGCTGACGCTCTTCTCCGATTTCACGCGCAAGGTGACCATGCAGAACCTCTACCACGACGGCGGTTTCTCGTCGATGGGCATGTCGCGCCGCGCCATGCGCACCTACGAAAAGGGCATGCGTTTCGACGACGTGCACCAGAACCAGTATCCGTTCGGTCAGGAGGAGAAGTGACGCGGCCCTGCAGGGGCGGAAAGAATGGGGGCGGAAGTCGTGCGACTCCCGCCCCTTGTCGTGCGGTGCTATCGGGCCGGAGCGTCCGGCCCTTCGGAGGATTTCGCGGCACGGGTGTCGGGATCGGCATACGGGGTCCCGGCGGCGCCGGCTCCCGCTTCTGCGGTTCCGGTTGCGTCGGGCCGTCCCACGGCCCGCCAGGCCACGGCGATGTAGGCCACGACCGGAGGCAGCAGTAGCGACACCCAGGCCATCGTCCGCAGCGTGAAGAGGCTCGACGACGAGTTGCGGATGGTCAGCGACGACTGCATGTCGACCGTCGATGGGTAGTAGGCCGTCCCGTTCCATCCGGCGCAGAGCAGCAGCGCCGCGACGGCCAGCACGGTGCCTGCGCCGCCCCACCACAGCGCCCGGCGGCTGCCGCGGGCACCGGCGATCATGCCGGCGAGCAGCAGTCCGACGCCGACGGCCAGCGCAGCGGCCACGGCGGGCATTTCCAGAAGGTTGAGCAGGTATTTGCGGGGCATGGGGACGATGAGGCCCGTCGTCGGGTCGGTGCCGAAGCCGTCGATCGTGAGCAGGCGGACGAACCAGGCGAGGAAAAGGAGGAGAAAGGCCGCGGCCGCAGCGGTCATGGCCCGGCGGGCCCGGCGCAGAAGCGTCTCATCCGCCAGCGTGTTGAGGAAGAACTGGCAGCCGAGCACGACCGCCAGGCAGAGCACCGCCAGCCCGAGCGTCAGATTGTGCCACGAGGCGGCGGCTTCGAGTCCGTGCCACGGCGTGGCCCATTGCGAAATGACGACGCTGCCGTCGGCGGCTCCGGCGGCTCCGGCGGCTCCGGCGGCCCCGGCGGCGAGGCGCAGGCGGTCGACGGTGAACGGTGCGCCCGTGAAGAGCGTCGAGAGCGCCGTGCCCAGCAGCAGCGGTCCGAGCAGTCCGTTGAGGGTGAGGAACAGATCGTAGGTCCGCGCGCCGTAGAGGTTGCCCGGCTTGCTGCGGTATTCGTAGGCCACGGCCTGAACGACGAAACAGAGCAGCAGGGCGGTCCACACGTAGAACGCTCCGCCGAACGAGGTGGAGTAGAAGAGCGGGAACGAGGCGAAGAAGGCTCCGCCGAAAGTGACGAGCGTGGTGAAGGTCAGCTCCCATTTGCGGCCCAGCACGTCGATGAGCGCCGCACGCTCGGCGTCGCTGCGCGCCAGGCAGCGGATCATGGCCTGTCCGCCCTGAACGAAGAGCAGGAACACGAGCGCCGCGCCCAGCAGCGAGATGAGCAGCCACCAGTAATGTTGCAGAAATTCGAGTTTATCCATGTCCGGCAGTTATTTTTCGGGTTCGGGCCCCAGCTGGATCTGGCGCGTCATGATGGTCAGCTCGGCGGCCAGCAGCGCCGTGAAGAGGGCCAGAAAGAGGAAGAACGTGACGCTCACCGAGCCGCTCGGAATCTTCGAGGCGGCGATGCCGACGGGCATCATGCCCTGAATGGCCCAGGGCTGGCGTCCCACCTCGGCGAGCACCCAGCCCGCCTGCGAGGCGAGGTAGGCGGCCGGAATCATCCAGACGCAGAGCCGCAGCAGCCACCGCTTTTCCGCCAGACGGTCGCGGCGGTTGAGCCACCACACCGTGACCAGCAGCGCGATGAAGAGCATCCCGAAGCCGACCATCGTGCGGAACGAGTAGAAGAGAAGCGGAACGTTGGGGACGGTCTGCTCGGGCGAGGAGAGATAGCCGTAGCCGAACCAGGCGAAGTATTCGCGCAGAAACTCCTCGCCTTCGGGCGTCGAGGGGTCGAACCGGCGTTCGATTTCGGCCATCGTCGCCCGGTCGCCGGCATCGCGTGCGGCCCGGTAGCGGGCCAGCAGGTCGATGGCCGCCCGGCCGCGCGCCATCTTTTCGGAGGCCGGGAGGATGCCGTGCTCCTCGTTGCCGCAGACCAGGTCGCGGATGCCCGGAACGAAAGCGTCGGGGTCGCGGAAGCTGATCAGCGACAGCATCTTCGGGATGTCGACCCCGTAGCGGACGAGCTCTCCGTTGACCGGCCCGTTCGACCGCACCAGACCGAAGAGCGTGAGCGGCGCCCCCTCCTCGCCCTGGTACAATGCCTCCATGGCGGCCAGCTTCATGGGCTGCACGCGGGCGATGACGGTGCCCGAGCGGTCGCCCGTCGTGGCGGTGACGAGGGCGGCGACGATTCCGAAGGCCGATGCCACGGCGATGCTCCGGCGCGCCATGCGCTCCTCGCGGCGCCGCAGGAGGTACCAGGCGCTCACGCCGACGACGAAGAGCGCCGCGAGGGTGAACGACGAGGTGACCGTGTGGAGGAATTTGTTGACCGCCACGGGCGAGAGGGCGACGTCCCGGAACGAGGTCATCTCGTTGCGCACGGTTTCGATGTTGAACGTGCATCCTACCGGATGCTGCATCCAGGCGTTGGCCACCAGAATCCAGAGCGCCGAGAGGTTGGCGCCGAGAGCCGTGAGCCACGTGGCCGTGAGGTGGAAGCCGCGGCTCACGCGGTCCCAGCCGAAGAACATCACGGCGATGAAGGTGCTCTCCAGAAAGAAGGCCATGATGCCCTCGATGGCCAGCGGCGCGCCGAAGATGTCGCCCACGAAGTAGGAGTAGTTGGACCAGTTGGTGCCGAACTCGAATTCGAGGATGATGCCCGTCGCCACGCCGATGGCGAAGTTGATGCCGAACAGACGCATCCAGAAGCGGGTGGTGCGTCTCCAGAACGGATCGCCCGTGCGCCAGTAGGCGGTTTCCATCAGGGCGACCACGACGCTCAGCCCGAGGGTCAGGGGGACGAAGAGCCAGTGGTAAATGGCCGTCAGGGCGAACTGCGCCCGCGACCAGTCGACGGTTTGCAGGTAGTCGGAAATCATGGTGTCAATTCTTGCAGAATGATTGCGGCCCGCTCCTCGGCGCACTTCCCGGCGAGCGGATCGGGAAAGAAAAAGAGTTTCAGCACGGCGAACATGATCAGCAGCTTCACCGCGATGATGACCCACAGGGTCCGGCCGACGGTCATGTCGCGGAATCCGTCGATGTAGAGGGCCGCGGCGCGGCGCAGGAAGCGGGAGAGGGCTGCCATCGGCTGAATTTCATTCTTCGGTTTTCCGCCTCGGCATAGCCCGTGCAAGCACGGCTCTGCGCTCGGCTTATCGAAATGGTCCGTTTCCCGGTGCGGATCAAAAACCGGACAGGCGGGCCGGCGGCCGCATCGAAAAGCTCGTCCGGCGCTCGTTTCCGCCCGTATGTCCTATTTTATAATCGGGTTGCCGTTCGGTTTCCGGGGCCGTATCCGGCCCTGCCGATCCGCGAACCGTAGTAAAGATACGGTTTCCTGCGTGAAAAACCAATTTTTCCGATGAAAAACGTGTCGCCGGCATCCTGCCCGCTATCCCCGGACGGCCCTTTTCCGGTGCGGAGGGGCGGTGTCCTGCGCTCTTTCCGCCCGCTTGCCTCTCGTTTCCGGTTCTGTCGGAAACGATTCCGTCCCGACGGAGGTGGGCGGCGGCTTGGTTTTGCGCCCGATTTTTCGTACTTTTGCCCCGTCGTATGCGCCCCGAAATGAAGAGAGAGACTTCCCGAATGCCGTCGCCCTGGGTGTCGGCCATCCCGCTGGCGGTGCTGACCCTGCTGCTCTATGTGGTGATCCGGTGCTTCGGCGGCGACGCCGTGAGCGGCGGCAGCCAGGTGGCTCTGCTGTCGGCTTCGTCGGTCTGCGTGATGCTGGCCATGGGTCTCTACGGCTGCCGCTGGGAGGCGCTCGAGGAGGCCATCGTCGACAACATCCGCGCCTCGGCCTCGGCCATCCTCATTCTGCTGCTGATCGGGGCCATCGCCGGCACGTGGATGGTCTCGGGCGTGGTGCCCACGATGATCTGCTACGGACTGAAGCTGCTGCATCCCTCCTTTTTCCTGGCTGCCACCTGCGTGATCTGCGCCGTCGTCTCGCTCATGACGGGCAGCTCCTGGACCACGATCGCCACCATCGGCGTGGCGCTCATGGGCATCGGCGAGGCGATGGGTCTTCCGGAGGGATGGGTGGCCGGAGCCATCATCTCGGGGGCCTACTTCGGCGACAAGCTCTCGCTGCTCTCCGATACGACGGTGCTGGCCTCGTCGACGGCCGGCGTGCCGGTCTTCACGCACATACGCTACATGCTTTACACCACGCTGCCGTCGTTCGCCGTGGCGCTCGCGGTCTTCGCCGTCGCGGGTCTCACGCTCGACCACGGTGCGGGAACCCAGGCCGAGCGCTACGCCGAAGCGCTCGGAGCCACGTTCCGCATCACGCCGTGGCTGCTGCTGGTGCCGCTGGTCACGGGCATCCTGATCGCCCGCAAGCTGCCGGCCATCGTCACGCTCTTCGCCGCCGCGGTGCTGGCCTGCGCGGCGATGCTCGTCGTCCAGCCCGGACTGGTCGCCCGCGTGGCCGGGGTCGATGCGCTCGACTTCCTCTCGGGATTCAAGGGGGTGCTGATCGCGTGTTTCGGATCGACCTCTCTCGAGACGGGCAGCGCCGAGATGAACGAACTGGTCTCCACGCGCGGCATGGCGGGCATGCTCAACACCGTGTGGCTGATCGTCTGCGCCATGTCGTTCGGCGGCGTGATGACCGGCAGCGGCATGCTGCGGTCGCTGACGGGCATCTTCGTGCGGACCGTCCGCCGCACCTTCTCCGCCGTGGCCTCGACCGTCGGCGCGGGCATCTTCTTCAACCTCTGCACCGCCGACCAGTATATCTCGATCATCCTTTCGGGGCGGCTGTTCCGGGACCTTTACGCCCGGCAGGGTCTCGAACCCAGGCTGCTGAGCCGCTCGGTCGAGGATTCGGCCACGGTCTGCTCGGTGCTCATCCCCTGGAACTCCTGCGGCATGACGCAGGCCACGGTGCTGGGCGTCTCGACCTTCGCCTACATGCCTTACTGTATTTTCAACATCGTCAGTCCGCTCATGTCGCTGCTGGTGGCGGGTCTGGGCTGGCGGATCGTCCGAAAACGATGAAAACCCGACTGGTGATATTCGATCTCGACGGAACGCTGCTCGATACGATCGGCGATCTGGCCGTCGCATGCAACACGGTTCTGGCCCTGCGCGGGCTGCCGCAACACTCCTACGAGGATTATTGCCGCTTCGTCGGCAACGGCGTCATGCGCCTGGTTGAGCGGGCGCTGCCCGAAGAGCTGCGCACGCCCGAAAACGTGGCGCTCGCAAGGGCCGATTTCATGCGTTGCTATACGGAGCATATCGACCTCCGCACGCGGCCCTATCCGGGCATTCCGCAACTCTTGTCGGAGCTCGTCCGCCGGGGCGTAGACGTGGCCGTGGCCTCGAACAAGTTCCAGGCGGGCACCGAAAAGCTCGTCCGGCTCTTCTTCGGGGAGATTCCGTTCGCCGCCGTGCTGGGCCAGCGCGACGGGGTGCCGCTCAAGCCCGATCCGGCGGTGGTCGACGAGATTCTCGCCCGGACGGGCATCGCCCGCGGGGCGACGCTCTATGTCGGGGATTCGGGCGTGGACATGCAGACCGCGGCGGCGGCCGGCGTGCGTTCGGCGGGTGTCACGTGGGGATTCCGCACGCGGGCCGAACTGGAGCAGAGCGGTGCGGGGGCGATCGTCGACCGGGCCGGGGAGCTGCTCGGGCTGCTTTAGCCGGCCTTCAGCAGTATTGCTCCACATCCTCCTCGACGATGCGGTCGCCCGAGAGGATCATGAGCCGCTCGACGGCGTTGCGCAGCTCGCGGATGTTGCCCGTCCAGGGCATGCGCACCAGCGCGTCGAGCGCTGCGGGGTCGATCGCCTTGGGCGCGAATCCGTATTCCGACGAGATCGTGCGGATGAAGTGGTCGACGAGTTCGGGGATGTCCCCGGCCCGGTCGCGCAGGGCCGGAACGCGGATCACCACCACGCCGATGCGGTGGTAGAGGTCCTCGCGGAAGCGTCCTTCGCGGATCTCCTCCTTCAGATTCTTGTTCGTGGCGGCGATCACCCGCACGTTGACGTCGATGTCGCGGTCGCTGCCCACGCGGCTGATGCGGTTCTCCTGCAATGCGCGCAGCACCTTGGCCTGGGCGGCCAGCGACATGTCGCCGATCTCGTCCATGAAGAGCGTGCCGCCGTCGGCCTGTTCGAACTTGCCCCGGCGCTGCTTGACGGCCGAAGTGAAGGCGCCGCGTTCGTGGCCGAAGAGTTCGCTCTCGATCAGTTCGGAGGGGATGGCGGCGCAGTTGACCTCGACGAACGGCGCTCCGGCGCGGGCGCTCTTGGCGTGGAGCCAGCGGGCCACGAGCTCCTTGCCCGTGCCGTTTTCGCCCGTGATGAGCACGCGGGCCTCGCACGGGGCCACCTTGTCGATGAGCCGCCGCACCTGCTCGATGCGGGGCGATGAGCCGATGATTTCGGCGACGGCTCCGGCGTGGGCGCGCCGGGCACGCCGGGGTGGGGCTACCGGGGAGGCCGGGGCGTTCGGGTCGCTGTCCGGAGCCTCCGTCGCCCGGCGGATCGACTCCAGCAGGCGGTTCATGTCGACGGGCCGGGTCAGGTAGTCGCGGGCTCCGTTGCGCACGGCCTCGACGGCCGAATCGATCGACGGCTCCTTGGTCAGCACGATAAAAGGAATGCCTGCGTGCGGAACATGGCTGCCCGTGTCGGAAAGGATGATGTCGAAGGGGATGCGGCTGCACAGCTCCGAGGCAACGGTCTCGTTTTCGGCCGCTTCGGTCGAAAAACCCTCGTATTCGAGCCGTTCGCGCAGGTTGTTGCGCATGCTTTTCGAGTGATCCAGTATTAAAACCTTTGCCATAGCTTGCAATTCCTGAAATTTTATCTATTTTTGCACGTCCGGATGTCGATTCCGTTGGTCGCGATACGGAGATTCCGGCCCGGGTTTTGCTCCCGCGTACCCGGGCAGCCGACCCAAAGATAGGACTTTTCGCCCTCCCGGGAGTTGCCGCGGCTTTTTGTGCGCCGAGGTGCCGGCTCCTGAAAATCACCGTGAATCGCTCCATCGCAAAAGCCTTGCCGGATCATCTTTACGACCGGAGGCGGTATGCGGGTGCCACAGACTTCATTATGAGAAAGAATTACAACTACAAGCGACGCAAGCTCTACCTGCCCGAATACGGGCGGCATATCCAGGAGATGATCGACTCGCTGTCGCTCATCGAGGACCGTCGCGAACGCAACCGTCAGGCCCGGGCCGTCATCGCCGTGATGGGCAATCTTTTCCCGCTGCTGCGCGACACGGCCGACTATACCCACAAGCTGTGGGATCATCTTTTCATCATGTCTGATTTCCAGTTGGATGTGGACTCTCCCTATCCCCGTCCCACGCGCGAGGAGCTGACCGTGACGCCCCACCGCATGCCCTACACCCAGTCGCGCATCGCCTACAAGCATTACGGCAAGTATGTCGAGCGCATGATCGCTTCGCTCGGCGAGGTGCAGGACCCGCAGGCGGCGGCCCGCACGGTGGACAACCTGGCCCGTTACATGCGTTCGAAGAGCTACGAATACAACCAGGAGCACCCCAACAACGAGGTGATCGTAAAAGACATCAAGCGCATGTCCGGCGGTGCCATCGAAATCGATGAAGTGGCCTTGAATAACATCCGAAGCGACTACAAACAGCACTTTCCATGTGGCCAGCGCCGAAAAGCTGGGCTGCGTTATCAAGCTGATCGCATGGATGAAGCTTGGTAAGGACGGCAGCGTG
>USCH01000043.1 GCA_900553175.1 uncultured Alistipes sp.
GAAGACGGTGAACATAAAGTTTCCGACCTTTTTCAGCTTTAAATTGCTGACCTGCAATCTCTACTATAACGTACATTGAAGCGTTGGTTATGTATAAAACATAATTCGGAGTGCAAATATACGCATTTTTATCTTATAAGCAACAACCGCGGGAACTTTTTTTCCTCCCGAGGGCCTCTGGCACGGTTTTGGGCGGAGCCGGGGCCGTTCCGAAGAGGCAAGCGGACCCATGACCATGCAACGTATACTGATCGCATCCGACGACGACTTCCTGCGCGAAATGATCCGCCGGGCACTCACCGGGCTCGATGCCGAGGTGCACGGCACGCGCTGCGGCCGGGAGATGGAGCGTCTGTGCCGCCGCATGCTCTTCGACCTGGTGATCGTCCTCGGGGCGGGCCCCTTTCTGTGCGGCCGCGACCCGGTGCGGCGTTCGCGGCCCGAAGGGGTGCGACGCCCGCTTTTCTACGTGATTTCGTGGCAGCAGGCCGAGCAGACGGTGCTCAGCCTGCTCGAATGCGGCGTCGATCAGTACCTGACCTTTCCCGTCAGCCTGCAACGCCTCCGGAACAAGGTCGCCAACGATTTAGCGGAAACGGAATGACCCGGCTCGTCATGATCTACACGCTCGTCGCGGCCGCAGCGACGGCGGCGCTGCTCGCCCTGCTGGCCGCCGAGACGCTGCGCGGGCGCCGCCGCGAACGCGCCCGGCTGCTCCGCACACGCTATCTGCACATCGTCATGCACGCCCTGCATACGGGCACCCGCGAAGTGCCCCGCTTTCCCCTGATCGGCCGCGCGGGAAGCCGTCTGCTGCTGGCCGAGACGCTCGCCGGCATCGTCGGCTCGACCTACGGGCTCGACACGGCGCTGCTGCGCCGCACGGTCGTCGTCTTCGGACTGGAGCGCCTGCTGCTCCGGCAGGCCCGCCTCGCCCGGGGCTACCGCCGGGCCTATCGCCTCGCGCTGCTGGCCTCGCTGCCCGTCGGCGAGGAGACGATCCGCCGCACGGCCCGCTACCTGCGCAGCCGCAACCGTGCGGTGCGCTTCCATGCGCTGCTGGCCCGCATGGCCGCCGATCCGGCCTCGGCACCGGAATGGATCGGGACATTCGGACTCCCCTTCACCGAATGCGAACTCTCCGAAATCATGCTGCTGCTGCGACGCGGCATGCTGCCCGTGGCCTACGAGCCGCTGCTGCGGTCCGGCGACCCCAACCGGCAGCGGCTGGGATTGAGGCTCGTGCGGCAATTTTCGATCGGCGAGGCCGAACCGCTGCTGCTGCGGCTGACCGCCTCCGGATCGCCGGAACTGCGGCGCGAAGCGCTCCACACGCTCTGCTCGCTCCACCGGAATCTCGACCGCGGCGAAGTCCGGCGCTGCGTCGAACGCATGCCGGAGAGCCACAGGCACGCCCTGCTCCGCTGCATGGTGCGCGAAGGATATGCGGCCGGAACTTTCGCCCCGCTGTTCGGAAGCGCCGGACGCTCGGAGGCGGAAACGCTCATCCGCACCCACAAACGCCCTCTGATATGACACTCGCATGCCTCCTGCTCGCAGCGGCTTCGCTCATCGCCGCCTGCATCCGCCCGTACAAAGCCCTCCGGGCGCGCAACCGGCGCCGGCTCGTCTCCGCCCTGCACGGTCCGGCATGCGACGGCTCCGACGGCTTCGGCATTTCGGTCCTGTGCAGCGGCATCGACGACAGCGAAGCGATCGAGGAGCTGCTCGCGTCGGAATATCCCTGCTGCGAAGTGATTCTGGTGCTCGACTCGCTGCACCGGCCCGAACAGTTCGCCCGGATCGCCGCACGCTACCGCATGCTCCGGGTCGAATATGCCTGCGACGGCCGATTCCGGGTTCCGGGCGTAAGGAGCCTCAGCCGCTCGCGCCGCCGCTGTTACAGGAGGCTGCTGCTGCTCGACCGAGCGCACGACACCCTCCGCGGCGACCTGCGGGCAGCCGCAGGGGTGGCCTCCTACGACTACCTGCTGCCGCTCGACGGCAGCGGACGGCTGTTGAGCGACTCGATCCTGCGGCTCGCCGCGGAGCTGGGCCGCCACCCTTACGGCTCGCTGCAGGCGATCCGTTCGACGGTCGGAGAGCCGCTCTTCCTCTTCCACCGTGAGGCGGAGGCGCTCGCCTGCGGATTCGGTCCGCAGGCTTTCCGGCACGTTCCCCGGGCAGCCCGGCGCACCCTGCACGAACCCTTCTTCCGCAGACCGGCGGCACCTGCCGACGGAATCCGGTGGCGGGCCGTCGGAGGCCTCACGCTCGCAGGGCTCTGCATCGTTTCGCTCTCGACGGACCGTTGGCTGCTCACGGCCCTGCTGCTCACGACCGCCGCCGCACTGTGCGCCGGAGCCTGCACGGAACGCATCGACGCCGCAACCGGCGACCGCACAACGGAATACCCCGACATCCGGCGCAGGCTGCGCAAATTCGGTGTTAAAAATTTCACAATGTAATAAGTTTTCGCTATCTTTACGATGACAACACCGAACTCCGACACGCAAAAACGACCGACCATGCTCAACGACAAGGTAAGGATGTACCTGCTGCCGCCGCTCTTCAACGCGGCGGTCCGGGCCGGAGCCGTCATCATGAAGATCTACAAAAACTTCGACGATTACGACATCTCCATAAAAAACGACCACACCCCCATCACGCTCGCCGACCGGATGGCCCACCGCACCATCCGCGAATACCTCGGCCCCACACGCATCCCGGTGCTGAGCGAAGAGGGGCGCGAAATGCGCTACGACGAACGCCGCAACTGGGAGCTGTACTGGCTGGTGGACCCGCTGGACGGGACGGTCGAATTCATCAAGGGCAACAACGAATTCACGGTCAACATCGCCTTGATGGAGAACAACGTATGCATGGGTGCGGTGATCTACGTCCCCTACTTCGAAAAGATGTATCTGGCGGGCCGCGGCTCGGGCTCCTTCCTCAAGGAGCACGTGGCGCCCGACCCCGCCGCCGACTGGAGCTACGACCGCATCGTGGGCGCCTGGCGGCAGCTTCCGCTCGACACCGAATCGGCGCATCCCCGGCAGCGGGTGGCCGTATCGAGGTCGCATCAGACGCCCGAGACCCACGAGCACGTCGCCCGGCTCCGGGAGCGCTGTCCCGATCTGGAGGTCGTCGAACAGGGCAGTTCCTACAAATTCTGTCTGCTGGCCGAAGGGAAGATCGACTATTACGTCCGCACGACCCGGACCATGGAGTGGGACACGGCGGCCGGAGAGCTGATCCTCGCCGAGGCGGGCGGTTCGACCCGCACGCTGCCCGGCGACGGCGCCCTGCGCTACAACGAGGAGGACCTGCACAACCCCTGGTTCGTCTGCCGGTCGAAATACTGCAAGCTCTGACCTGCCGCCGCGCTGTCCTGCAACCCACGCAAACGCCCCTGCCGCACTTTGCGACAGGGGCGTTTGCTTTCTCCGGCACCCGGCCGCAGCGCCGGGCGGGTGCAGACGGGCTCGGACAGGTTCGGACAGGTTCGGACAGACCGAACGAAGGAGAGGGGCAGACGAATGCGGACGGAGCCGGGCGGGACAGGACAGGACAGGACAGGACAGGCCGTACGGATCCGGCTACTTATCGGCCGGGGTCCCCGCCGCCGCAAACTCGGCCAGCGTCTCCGACCCGTCGAGCAGCGTGAGACGCTCTCCGTCGATGCGGTATGCGTCGACCCGGTCGAACATCCTTACGAACACGTCTTCGTACTCCATGTCGGGACAGGCCATGCGGGTCATGCCCATCTCGCCGAGCGTGAGACGCTCTTCGTCGAGCCGATACGAGCCGAAGAAACGGTTGCAGTTCGTGCGTCCGGCCAGCAGATGCTCCGTCGGATCGAACGTCAGTGTGAAAGCATCCTCCTCGGATTCGATCGCCGAAGCGGGTATGCCCTTCATCGAAACGAGCTTCCAGGTCGTTCCCTCCAGTTCGCGGCTCTCTTTCGCGCCGCCGCAGGCGGTCATCGCACCGAGCAGCAAAGCGGCTGCAAAAATCTTTTTCATAATCAACGCTTATTGAATTTCCGGTCTCCGAAAACGGCAAATCGCGGGCCATGCCGTCGGACGGACAAAGATAAACCTTTTCCCCCGAACCCGCAAACGAAGACCGCGGCCCGATGAGGGGCCGCGGTCGGGAAAATCATGCCGTCGGACTAATATTCGATGGCGGCAAGCCGCTTGTAGCCGTTGTAGCGCCACTTGGCGTTCTGCTCGGCAGCCTGGAAGAGTTCCTCGGCCTCGGCGGGGAAAGCCTTCTGAAGCGACGTGTAGCGCACCTCTTTCTTCAGGAAGTCCTGGAACTTCGTCCAGTCAGGCTCCTTCGAATCGAGCACGAACGGATTCTTGCCCTGCTCCTCGAGCTGCGGGTTGTAGTGCCACAGGTGCCAGTAGCCGCAGGCTACGGCCTCCTTGCCCACGGTCTGGGTGCGGGTCATGCCGCCCTTGATGCCGTGGTTGATGCAGGGAGCGTAGGCGATCACCAGCGAAGGACCGGGATAGGCCTCGGCCTCCTTCAGCACGTTGAACAGCTGCTGCTGCGATGCGCCGATCGACACCTGAGCGACATAGACATAGCCGTAGGTCATGGCCATGGCGCCGAGGTCCTTCTTGCGGATGCGCTTGCCGCTCGAAGCGAACTTCGCCACGGCACCTACGGGCGTCGCCTTCGACGACTGGCCGCCCGTGTTGGAGTAAACCTCCGTGTCGACGACCAGAATGTTGACGTCCTGACCCGAGGCGAGCACGTGGTCGACACCGCCGTAGCCGATGTCGTAGCCCCAGCCGTCGCCGCCGATGATCCACTGCGACTTCTTGACGAGCCAGTCCTTCATTTCGAGAATCTTCTTGCAGTAGTCGCAGCCGCAGGCCTCCATCATCGGGACGAGCCGTGCCGACACCTCGGCCGAAGCGGACGACGAACCGCGCGCGGCGATCCACTCCTTCATCACGGCCTTGAGCTCGTCGGAGCACTTTTCGCAGTCGGCGATCGCGGCCTCCATGGTCAGCTGGATGCGGTCGCGGAGCTTCTCGACACCCACGTGCATGCCCAGACCGAACTCGGCGTTGTCCTCGAAGAGCGAGTTGGCCCATGCGGGACCCTGCCCCTTGGCGTTGGTGCAGTAGGGCGTCGAGGGGGCCGAACCCGAGTAGATCGACGTACAGCCCGTGGCGTTGGCCACCATCATCTTGTCGCCGAACAGCTGCGAAATGGCCTTGATGTAGGGCGTTTCACCGCAGCCGGCGCAGGCGCCCGAGAACTCGAACAGAGGCTGTGCGAACTGGAGGTTCTTCACCGACTTGGTTTTGTCGACGACCTCCTTGTAACCGATGTTCTTGGTGATGTAGTCCCAGTTTTCGGCCTGCTTCATCTGCGATTCGAGCGGCTTCATGACGAGAGCCTTCTCCTTGGCGGGGCAGACGTCGACGCAGTTGTTGCAGCCCGTACAGTCGAGCGGCGACACCTGGATGCGGAACTTGTACTCCTTCGTCTCGCCCAGACCCTGTTTCCACTCCAGACCCGACGCGGCAGCCTCGGCCTCGGTGGCGAGGAACGGACGGATGGCGGCGTGGGGGCAGACGTAGGCGCACTGGTTGCACTGGATGCAGTTCTCGATCTTCCATTCGGGAACGTTGACGGCGATGCCGCGCTTCTCCCAGGCGGCCGTGCCGTTGTCCCACGTGCCGTCCTCGCGGCCGTCGAAGGCCGAAACGGGCAGTTCATCGCCCTTCAGGGCGTTGATCGGATCGACGATGTTGCGCACGAACTCGGGACGCGACAGGTCGACCGTACGGGCGGCCGCCTTGACCTCGATCGAGGCCCACTCGGCCGGCACGTCGATCTTCACCACGGCGTTGCCGCCGGCGTCGACGGCCGCATAATTCATGTTGACGATGTCCTCGCCCTTCTTGCCGTAGGACTTCAGAATGGCGTGCTTCATCTCCTCCACGGCCTTCTCGAACGGAATCACATTGGCGATCTTGAAGAATGCCGACTGCATGATGGTGTTCGTGCGCGAACCCAGACCGAGCTCGGCGGCGATCTTCGTGGCGTTGATGATGTAGAAATTGATATGGTTCTTGGCCAGGTAGACCTTCATGTGGTCGGGCAGCGTCCGGCAGGTGGTCTCGGCGTCGTGCACCGAGTTCAGCAGGAACGAACCGCCCTTCTTGAGACCCTTCAGCACGTCGTACTTGTCGACGTACGAAGGCACGTGGCAGGCCACGAAGTCGGGCGTCGTAACGAGGTAGGGCGAGGTGATGGGCAGGTCGCCGAAGCGCAGGTGCGACGAGGTGTAGCCGCCCGACTTCTTCGAGTCGTAGGAGAAGTAAGCCTGGCAGTATTTGTTGGTCGAGCCGCCGATGATCTTGATCGAGTTCTTGTTGGCACCCACCGTACCGTCGGCGCCCAGACCGAAGAAGAGGGCCTCGAACGTACCGGGCTTGGCGAGCGAAATCTCCTCGCCGACGGGCAGCGAACGGTTCGTCACGTCGTCGTTGATGCCCACCGTGAAGTGGTCCTTCGGCGTCGCGGCAGCGAGGTTCTCGAAGACGGCGAGCATCTGGGCCGGCGTGGTGTCCTTCGACGAGAGGCCGTAGCGGCCGCCGATGATCATGGGCTGGAGCTTCTTGCCGTAGAACATCGACTTCACGTCGAGGTACAGCGGTTCGCCCTCGGCGCCGGGCTCCTTCGTACGGTCGAGCACGCAGACGCGCTTGACCGAAGCGGGCACCGCGTCGAAGAAATACTTCTCCGAGAAGGGACGGTAGAGGTGAACGGTAATCAGACCCACCTTCTTGCCCTGCTTCTGCAGGTAGTCGATCGTCTCCTTGAGGGTCTCGGTGACGGAACCCATGGCCACGACGACGTTTTCGGCATCGGCGGCGCCGTAGTAGGTGAAGGGCTTGTACTCGCGGCCCGTGATCTGCGAAATCCGCTTCATGGCGTCGGCCACCATGTCGGGCACGGCCTCGTAGAACTTGTTCGACGCCTCGCGGGTCTGGAAGTAGATGTCGGGGTTCTGGGCCGTACCGCGCGTCACGGGGTGCTCGGGGTTGAGCGCCTGGGCGCGGAAACGCTTCAGGGCATCGCGGTCGAGCATGGAGGTCAGCGCCGCCTCGTCGATGAGCTCGATCTTCTGAATCTCATGCGAGGTGCGGAAGCCGTCGAAGAAGTGCAGGAACGGCACGCGGGCCTTGAGCGCCACGATATGGGCGACACCGGCCAGGTCCATGACCTCCTGCACCGACGAGGTGGCCAGCATGGCGAAACCCGTCTGACGGGCGGCCATGACGTCCTGATGGTCGCCGAAGATCGACAGCGACTGTGCGGCCAGCGCACGGGCCGAGACGTGGAACACGCCCGGCAGCAGCTCGCCCGAAATCTTGTACATGTTGGGGATCATCAGCAGCAGGCCCTGCGACGCGGTGAAGGTCGAGGTCAGAGCGCCGCTCTGCAGCGAGCCGTGGACAGCACCGGCGGCACCGGCCTCGGACTGCATCTCCACGACCTTGACCGTCTCGCCGAAGATGTTCTTGCGGCCCTGCGCGGCCCACTCGTCGACCAGCTCGGCCATCGTCGACGAGGGCGTGATGGGATAGATGGCCGCAACCTCCGAGAACATGTAAGCCACATGAGCCGCAGCGTAGTTGCCATCGCACGTGATGAATTTCTTTTCTGCCATTTTTAGGTATTTTAGATAATGTATTTGTGTGTCGTCTCCTCCGTCGGGGCGGGACACGCCGCAACGGCGTTGCAAAGATAAAAATTTCGGCGCAATTTTCGTCCCTGATTCCGGACAAATAATTTGTGTTTTTTGCCACTTCGCTTGTTATCCGGATAACAGTCCGAACGCCGCAC
>USCH01000044.1 GCA_900553175.1 uncultured Alistipes sp.
TATCCTCCTTGAGACACGAGGAAAAGAGCAACGGCAACGCCGCCAAAACAAGAATGATATTTTTTTTCATAATAAAACTCCCGGGATGTTAAAGATTAAAGTCGAGCACCCAGATTTCGCTCTGGCGGCGCAGCACGGCAGCCCGCATTCGGTCGATGTCGATATTCCAGGTGTTCTGCATGTACTGACGCACGATGTCGATCTTCTGCTCGATGAGCGGCCGGCCCTTCTCGCCGCCGTCGGCGAGGATCGTCTCCCACTCGGCGGCCGTGACCGTCACGTAGAGCGACAGGTTCTCCACGAAGTCCTCGTCGGGCGACTTGGAGGAGTAGGCCGTCACGAAACCGTCCTTGCGGGCAGCCACGTCGTCGGCATTGTAGGTCGAGAAGCAGGCGTCGCCCACGTACGAAGAGGCGGTGATCGCGTTGAAGTCGGACGTATAGGGCTTGGTCTGGTGGAGGATATGAGCGAACTCGTGGTGCATGGTCTTGAAGTAGCGTTCGTTCATATCGAGCAGATTGCGGTCCTGGTAGCGCTGGCGGAGCTGGTTCACCTCGTAGAGGGTCATCTTCTTGCCGCCCTCGGCCACACCCAGCGTCACGGAGTTGTTCTCGTTGTAGGCCGGCGAACCGATCAGATGGACGAGTTTGGGGAAGTAGGTGCGGATGAACTCCGTGCTTCCGGTCACCTCGTCGTAGGCTTCGAGAATCAGGTGCTGCGTGAGCTTGGCCATCATGATCGCCTGCTCGTATTCAGCAGGGGTCAGGTGGTAGTCCATATCCGATTCGACGAACTTGAAGCGGTATTGGAAATTGATGTTGTAGACCTTGAGGTAGTTCTCCTCGAGCCACTTGTCGAATTCGTTCTGGGGCGTGATCGGATCGGCGATCACGCTCGTGTCGGACAGCTCGTCGGAACAACCCGGCAGAAACGCCGCGCCGCAGAGCAAAGCCAACAGAAATATGATTTTTTTGTTCATCGTTTCAATGTGTTAGGGATTCGACACTATCTCGGATTGGCCGGAAGTCCGGCTGCAATCACCTCGGAGGGAATCTGTACGGCGCAGCGCGGGTCGCGCGGCAGGAGTTTCCCGGTCTCGGACCCCAGCTGCGTGGGGTGGGCGAGTTTGCGGCGCGTTACGGTGATGCCGTATCGCTTCACGTCGTAGAGGCGCAGACCCATATGGCAGGTCTCCACGCGGCGCATGTGTACGATGGCGTAGCACATGGCCTCCTGGTCGCCCGCTTCGATGGAGAACGAGGGTGCATCGAACTTTTTCTTGGCGGTGGGCGCCGAAGGCGTATAGAACGCAGTGCGCGAAGCCCAGCGGTTCACCGATTCGAGGGTCATGGTCTGACCGCCCGAACAGTAGTTGCCCACCCAAAGGTTCATGTCATCGAGCGCCGCCTGGTAATTCTTCAGCATGATGTTGGCCTCGGCACGGATGAGCAGCGTCTCGTCGGCCGTGAGCACGGGAGTGACCGAATGGGGGTAGCCGGTCTGTGCGACGGGATCGGTCCACTCCATCAGATAGGGGATGCGCCATCCGGACGATTTGTCCGCGCTGCCGTTGTTCATCGAATAGGGCGGCGAATAGGGCTCGTAATTGTTGCCCCAGGGGGCCGTCGACGCACGGAACGTCTCGGTCTGGTCGAGCCAGTTGCCGTGGGCGAAACGGGTGTAGTAGCGGTAAGGCCCGAAAGCGACGCCGTATTCGGTGTAACCGGTCAGCAGCAGGAAATTGCACTTGTGGGCATAGTCGATGTAGTCCATCGTGCGCAGCAGACGCTCGCCGTCGGCCGATTGCAGGCCCAGCTCGCCGTTGGCTCTCCAGTCGCGCAGCAGACCCGCGGGAGCGGCGCCCAGCGCCTTGTCGGCGCATTCGAGCGCCTTGTCCCACTTCTGGTAGAAGAGGTAGAAGCGCGCAGCGAACGCATAGGCGGCCTTCTCGTTGAAGTGGTACTTGGGAATCGAGTACAGAGCGTCGTCGATCAGAGGAAGTCCCTCCTCGATATCCTGCTCGATCTTGGCGTAGACCCCGGCCACCGTGCCCCGGTCGTATTCCGGCCGGAGGTCCTTCTCGGCATGCTCCATATAGGGCACGCCCATATCCTCGTCGGCATAGGCCGGATCGTAGCCCTGGCAGAAGGTGTTCACCAGAATGAAATGGGCATAGGCCCGGCAGATGAGCGCTTCGCCTTTGGCGGCGCGGAGCCGGTCGGAATCGGGCAGCGCGGGAATCGCCTCGAGCGCGTGGTTGGCCGCAGCGATCGCGCTGTAACAGGAGCTCCACAACGATGCGGGCGTATCGTTGCCCGTGGCCGTGCCGTCCTGCCAGTGGTAAAGTTCGTCGTCCAGCAGTTCGTAGTCGGGATTCAGAATCGCCGTTTCGTCGACATTGTCCGAATAGAATTCGTTCGTCACGAAATAGGGAACATCGAGATAGGCCGAAACCAGCAGATTGACGACCTTGTCCTCGGTGTCGATCGTGGTCCGGTTGTCGGGCATTTCATCCAAAAACTTGTTGCAGGATGAAAGCGCAAGGGCCGAAAGGGCCAATGCGGATATATAGCGGTTGATTTTCATAGTCATTCTGCGTTAACGGTTACAGGCCGAAATGGATCGAAAGGGTGAACTGGCGCGGAACCGGAACAGCCACGCCGCCCGTATTGAAGAACTCGGGGTCCTGACCGTTGAGCTTCCGGTCGGCGTAGATCAGGAAGGGGTTGGTCGCCTGCAACTTGAGCGAAAGGCTCGTGAAACGCAGTTTCGAAATCAGCCGCTTGGGGAACTCGTAGGCCAGCGAAATCTCCTTCATGCGGATGAAGTCGCCCTTGGCGATGCGGGCCGTGGAGTAGTTGTAGGCGTTGTAGGCGCGCGAAAGATAGGTGTTCTGCTCGCTCTGCCACAGCGACGCGATGACGGGAATGTTCGTGCGGTTCTCGTCGCCCGGATTCATCCAGCGGTTGCGGAACTCGCGCGGCATGGCGGCCATGTCGGAGTAAGAGCTCTTGAAGACGGGGTCCATGCGGATCACGTTGCCGAACGAGTAGGTGATGAAGACGTTGAGCTTGAATCCCTTATAGGAGAAGGTGTTGCCGAAGCTGCCGACATCGGTCGGATCGGCCGAACCCGAATAGACCAGATGGCCCAGGTTGTCGCGCTCCTGGAAGTTGATGTCGGTGGTCGTCAGCTGTCCCTTTTCGTTGATGAACTGGGGGAAGCCCTCCTCGTTGAGGCCCCGGAAGTCGTACGAGAAGATCGAACGGGCGGGATAGCCCTCGGCGCCGAATCCGGTGCCCGTCACCATGTCGATGGCGCGCATGTAGGAGAACAGGCGCGTGATCTCGTTGTTCACGTGCGAATAGATGAAGTCGGTGTGCCACGAGAAGTCGCGCGTCTTGATGTTGGTCGTCGACAGGGTGACCTCCCAGCCCGAGGACTTCATCGAAGCCACGTTGCCGTACTTCATCGTCTCGCCGCCGATGCCCTGCGTGTTGGTGCGGCCGATCAGGTCGAAGTTGTTGCGGCGGTACCAGTCGGCGGCCACGTTGATGCGGTCGTTGAGGAAGCCCATGTCCAGACCGATGTTGACCTCGTGCTTCTTCTCGTAGGTCAGCTCGCTGTTTTCGAGCGAGTAGATCGCGAGGCCCGACTCGGTGACGCCCGTCGAGGGGCGCCACGGCGTATTGGCCGTGATGACGGCGTGCGAGTTGGTCACGTAGCTCGGACCGCGGTCGGCCGTCAGCGAGTAGGAGGCCTTGAGCGAAAGGTGCGACATGGCGGGCGTCAGCGCCTCGAAGAACTTCTCCTCGTGGACGTTCCAGGCGCCCGAAATGTTCCACGTAGGCAGCCAGCGCGCGCTGCGCGACTTGCCCATGCGGTTCGAACCCTCGTAACGCAGCGTGCCGTTGAGCGTATAGCGGCCTTTCCACGAATAGGTGCCGTTGAAGAAGAAGGCCACGTTGCGGTAGTAGAGGTTCTCCAGACCGAAATAGGCGCTGTTGTCCTCCTGGCCCTTCTTGAAGACCTGGTAGGCGTAGAGCGGAATCTCGCCCATGGTGTACTGGAGACCCCAGCCGCGGAACCAGTTCTCGCGGCGGTCGTTGCGGTTGATCTCCATACCGGCGTAGAGGTTGATGATGTGCTGGTTATTGATCTCCGTAACGTAGGAGCCCGAGAAACGGAAGTCGTACGACACCATGCGGTTGTCGCGGCGGTTGTAGATACCGCCGTTGGGCAGGATCGAAATGGGCGTCGAGTTGACCACGTCGGGATCGGTGTAGAGGTAGGGGTTGTTGTCGCGGATGACCGTCGTGGGCATCGCACGGTAGGCCCGGGCCTGGTTGGAGTAGTCGGTGATGTTGTGCTCCTGCGAGGTGGACGAGTAGCGCACCGCAGCCAGGGCGCTCAGCTCCAGCCCGCGCACGGGCTTGTAGCGCAGGTCGGCCTGGAACTTCGTATCCACGACGTTCAGGTCGATCCAGTTCTTGTCCAGCTCGTCCAGAATGTTGAATCCGGTGTAGTTGCGCGTGTAGAACTCCGAGGGGCTCATCGTGCGCGACGCATTGAGCGCATAGGAGTAGGGGTTGATGTCGAAGTCGCGCTTCACCTCGCCGAAGACGGGGTCGGTGGCCTGGGCCAGCGTGCCGGGCGCCTTCTGCTTGCGGTACGAACCGCTGGTGAGCAGGTTGAACGTCAGGTTGTCGAAGATGTTGAACGTGGCGTTGAGGTTGGCCGTGTAGCGCTCGACCTTGCTCGACTTGGTCCATCCCGGATCGAACATGGCGCTCATCGAAGCGTAATACTGCGAACGGTCGGTACCCGAACTGAGGCTCACCGAGTGGGTGTGCATCACGTTGTGGTTGAAGAGCTCGCCGAACCAGTCGGTGTTGCGGTACTCGGCGCGGCGCAGGTACTGGTTGCGGGCCGCGTCGGTGTTGGGCAGCAGTCCCGAGTTGACCTGCGCCCACATCTGACCGTAGACACCGCTCTGCGAGGCGTTGGCGATCCGGGCGTTGTTGAGCCACCCCTTGGACTCCATCTCCTTGTAAACGGACATCTGGTCCTGGGAGTTCATGATGTTGAAGTTGTTGTAGGAGGGGATCATGCGGTAGGTGAACTCGCCCGTATAGCTGATGCGGCTCACGCCGGCCTGGCCCTTCTTGGTGGTGATGACGATCACGCCGGCCATGGCGCGGGCGCCGTAGATCGAGGTGGCCGAACCGTCCTTGAGGATGTTGAAGCTCTCGATGTCGTCGGCATTCAGACCCGCGATGGCCGAGCTGATGAGCGTCGTGGCGTCGCCCGAAGCCAGGTCGTCGGCGCTGATGTCGACGACATCCTCCATGATGACGCCGTCGACCACCCACAGCGGCTTGGAGCTGCCGAAGATCGACGTCGCACCGCGGATGCGGATCTTGGGGGCCGAGCCGAACGTACCCGATACGTTCTGCACCGAAACGCCGGCCGAACGGCCTTCCAGACCGCGGCTCACGTCGGGCATACCCGCCAGGATGGCATCTTCGGCGACGATGCGGTCGGCGGCTCCGGTGAAGAGGCGCTTATCGGTTTTGGTCATACCCGTCACGACGACCGATTCGATCTGCTGCGAATCGGATTCGAGGACCACCTGCACCTCGGGTGCGATCCTCACGGTTCGGGGTTCGTAACCCAGGAACGAAATTTCCAACTCCTCGGCACCGGCCGGAATGTTGTTCAGCACGAAGGCTCCGTCCAGATCGGTGGAGATACCGACGGTCGTACCCTTGATGATGACGGAGGCTCCGATGACCGGCTGTCCCGTTCCGTCAACGACTCTTCCGCTGACCTTCTTCGGTTGGGCGAAGAGGGAGAGGCATGCGAAGAGCGCACCGATCAACAATAGGATTTTTTTCGACATAAAACTATTAATTAATGAAAAACTGAGTTTTTCGGTTAAAAGGGCCGACGCGGAGCGGACTTTCGTCCGGCCGGCCGCACCCGGGAAATATCCGCGGACCTCTCTTCGGAGGGCGGAGGAGCGCCCGGCCCGGAGGCGCGGGGCAAAAAATCGGCGACGCAGCGTGCGGAGGCGGATTCCGCGGATCGTGCGTCCGTCAGCCGGAGGGGCTCCTCATGTTCTACTCGGTCGGTCCGGTAGGGCGGACGGATCTTTCGGAGGAAGATTGAATCGTTTTTCTATTCTGATACG
>USCH01000045.1 GCA_900553175.1 uncultured Alistipes sp.
CTTGCACTCGCTGCCTAATTTTCAGAGAAAATTGGCTTAATCGCCCCGGCCAAGGCGCCCGGGCGACGAGTATCCCGGAAGAGGGTCCCGCTCCCTGATCCTTTTCCATACGGGGTATCATCGATTCGGAGATAGTGCGGCGGAGCGTTCCGGCCGTCGTGCGAAATTCAAGGAACTGGGACCCGGGTTGGGCGGCCGCCTGCCAGACCCGGGGAGAAGGATCAAACGGCGGATAAACGTGTAGAAAGCTTTCGGGTTCCCTGTTTGGACGCGGGTTCGACTCCCGCCACCTCCACGAAAAAAGACGGATGTTCGATCCGTCTTTTTTTCGTGTCGCGGACTTTCCCGGATCCGGCAGATGTGCTGTCCGGCCTTTCCCGCCGGAGCCGAAGAGACCTCCCGCCCGGCATAATCAAGCTATCGCTTGCTTTTGCCCTCGCTTATCCGTATCTTTTGCCGTGCTGAAGATACTTCGCCTCGGCAAAAAATCGAATAAATCCTTTTTTTGCTCTCGGCTTAATCGTATCTTTGCCCCCGAAAAATCAACAGCAACATGTCCGACAAAAAACAGTATGCCGTCATCGCCACCGAGAAAGGGACGATGAAGGCCGAACTCTATTCCCGGGAGACGCCCGGCACGGTGGCCAACTTCGTCGAGCTGGCCGGGCACGGATTCTACGACGGGCTGACGTTCCACCGCGTCATCCCCGATTTCGTCATTCAGGGAGGCTGCCCGCGCGGCGACGGCACGGGAGGCCCGGGCTATACGATCAAATGCGAGACCTCGGCCCCGCGCCAGCACCACGACCGCGGCGTGCTGTCGATGGCCCATGCCGGCAGGGACACGGGCGGCTCGCAGTTCTTCATCTGCCTCAATCGCGAGAACACGCAGCACCTCGACGGCCGCCACACCTGCTTCGGCAGGGTCGTGGAGGGGCTCGACGTCATCGACGACATCCGCCGGGGCGACAAAATCATTTCGATCCGTATCGTAGAGGAGTGAAACCTATGACCCGTAAAATCATGCTGCTCGGCTCGGGAGAGCTGGGCAAGGAGTTCGTCATTGCGGCGCAGCGGCTGGGACAGACCGTCGTGGCGTGCGACCGTTACGCCGGAGCCCCGGCCATGCAGGTGGCCGACGCCTGCGAAGTGTTCGACATGCTCGACGGCGAAGCGCTGGCCGCAGCCGTGGAGCGACACCGCCCCGACATCATCGTGCCCGAGATCGAGGCCATCCGCACCGAGCGGCTCTACGACTTCGAGCGGGCGGGCATCCGGGTGGTGCCGAGCGCCCGCGCCGTGAACTTCACGATGAACCGCAAGGCGATCCGCGATCTGGCCGCCCGGGAGCTGGGGCTGAAAACCGCCCGCTACTTCTATGCCAGGACGTTCGACGAGCTGGCTCAGGCCGCCGCGAAGATCGGTTTCCCGTGCGTGGTCAAACCGCTCATGTCGTCGTCGGGCAAGGGCCAGTCGGTCGTGCGGGGTCCCGAAGAGCTGGAGCATGCCTGGCGCTACGGCTGCGAAGGCTCGCGCGGCGACATCCGCGAACTGATCGTCGAGGAGTTCATCGCCTTCGACAGCGAAATCACGCTGCTGACCGTCACGCAGCAGAACGGACCCACGCTCTTCTGTCCGCCCATCGGCCACGTGCAGCGGGGCGGCGACTACCGAGAGAGCTTCCAGTCGCCTTATGTGGCGCCCGAGCAGCTGGCCGAGGCGCAGCGCATGGCCGCCGCCGTCACCGAAGCGCTGACGGGTGCGGGCATCTGGGGCGTGGAGTTCTTCCTGAGCCGCGAAAACGGCGTCTACTTCTCGGAGCTCTCGCCGCGGCCCCACGACACGGGCATGGTGACGCTGGCCGGGACGCAGAACCTCAATGAATTCGAACTGCACCTGCGCGCCGTGCTGGGGCTGCCGATTCCGGCCGTGACGTTCGAGCGGCAGGGCGCCAGCGCCGTGATCCTCGCGGAGCGGGCCATCGCCGGAACGCCCCGTTACGAGGGGCTCGAAGAGGCGCTGGCCGCAGCACCCGAGACCGACATCCGCATCTTCGGCAAGCCCTCGGCCCGTGCGGGCCGCCGCATGGGCGTCGCGGTGGGGTATGCTCCGCACGGGAGCGACCTCGACGCGCTGCGCGACCGGATCAAGGCGGCCGCCGCCTGCGTGAAGGTCGTGGAGTGAACTCCGGCCGCGCAGGAGCGCGATAGATGCGACAGCCGCAGCCCCGTCGGGGGCTGCGGCTGTTTTCATTCGCCGGCGGGAGCGGCTATTTGCCGAATCGGGCCGCGATGTTGTCGGTGGCCTTTTTCAGCAGCTCCTCGGGGCAGCAGAGCGTGATGCGGATGTAGCCGTTGCCCTCCGAGCCGAAGATGCCGCCCGGCGTGAGGAAGACGTCGCACTTGTCCATCACTTCGTCCGAGAACGAGAAGCTGTCGCCCTCGTAGCCTTCGGGCAGCTCGGCCCAGACGAAGAGCCCCGCCTGGTGTTCGCGGTAGCGGCAGCCCAGCGCGTCGAGCAGGGCATAGGCCTGCCGCTCGCGGCCGTAGTAGATGTCGTTCAGCTCGCGGAACCAATCCTCGCCCAGCGACAGCGCCGTGTCGGCGGCTGCCTGAATCGGGTAGAACATGCCCGAGTCCATGTTGGACTTGAAGGTGAGGATCGAGTCGATCCACTCCTTTTTGCCCACGACGACGCCCACGCGCCAGCCGGCCATCGAATGGGCCTTCGAGAGCGAGTTGAGCTCCAGCGCCACGTCGCGCGCTCCGTCGGCCTCCATGATCGAGATGGGGGCTTCGGCGTTGCGGATGAAGCTGTAGGGGTTGTCGTGGACGATCAGGATGTTGTGCGCGGCGCCGAAGTCGACGATCCGCTGCAACAGCTCGCGCGTGGGGCGCTGTCCCGTGGGCATGTTGGGGTAGTTGACCAGCATCATCTTCACGCCCTCCAGTCCGGCCCGTTCGATCGCTTCGAAATCGGGGTAGAAGTTCGTCTCCTTGTTCAGCGCATAGGTCACCATTCGGCCGCCCGCCAGACGCACGGCCGCCGAATAGGTGGGGTAGCCGGGATTCGGGACCAGCACCTTGTCGCCCTTGTCGAGGAAAGTCATGCAGATGTGCATGATGCCCTCCTTGGAGCCGATCAGCGGGAGCACCTCCGCATTGTAGTCGAGCTCGGTGCGGTACCACTTGCGGTACCAATCGGCAAAAGCCTTGCGCAGAATGGGTTCACCCTTGTAGGACATGTATTTGTGCACGTCGGGGCGCTGCGCTTCGCGCGACAGCCGTTCGATGACCGAAGGATGGGGCGGCAGATCGGGGCTGCCCATCGCGAGTTTGATGATCTGACGGCCCGTGGCCGCCTCGATTTCGGCGATTTCGCGCAGACGGCGCGAAAAATAGTACTCTCCGATGCCGTCCAACCGATGGGAACGGGCGATGTTGACTGCTTTTGCCATAGGGATTGATTGATTTTGCCGCCTGCAAAGATACGAATAAGCCGAGCGCAAAAGCAAATTTATTTGCATTTTGCCGAGGCGAAGTATCTTCGGCGGAGTCAAAGATACGAATAAGCGAGGGCAAAAACAAGCCTGCCTGCATTTTGCCGGGCGGGAATATCTTCGGCTGCGCCGAAGACAGCGATTCGAACGGAATTAAGAAAATCGCGGGCCCCGAAAAACGGAGAGCCGCCGAAGCGGCTCCCGGAATCGGATCAGAGTGCGAAAAGGATGAATATCTGCGCGGTCAGCACCCGGAGGAACATCACCATGGGGTAGACCGTGGAGTAGCCCACGGCCGGCATGTCGTTGCCCGCCACGCCGTTGGCGAAGGCCAGGGCCGGGGGGTCGGTCATCGAGCCGGCGATCAGACCCATGAGCGTGTAGTAGTTCATCTTCAGATAGAGCCGGGCGAAGATGCCGACCAGGAGCAGCGGAACGATCGTGATGATGGCTCCGTAGCCGATCCATCGGTAGCCGCCGCCGACGATGGCGTCGACGAATCCGTCGCCCGCGCCGATGCCCACGGCGGCGAGGAAGAGCGCGATGCCGATCTCGCGCAGCATGAGGTTGGCGCTCATCGTCGTGTAGGTCACCAGATGGAAGTGGGTGCCGAAGCGTCCGATGAGGATCGCCACGATCAGCGGGCCGCCCGCCAGGCCCAGCTTCACGGGCTGGGGAACGTTCAGCAGAGGAATCGAGCCGAGCAGCACGCCCAGAGCGATGCCGACGAAGATGGTCACCAGATTGGGCTGGTCGAGCTTCTTGAGCGAGTTGCCCAGCACGTCGGCCACCTGTGCGACGGCCTTTTCGGGGCCTACGACCATCACCCGGTCGCCGACCTGGAGTTCGAGACCCTGGTAGGGGATCAGATCGACGCCCGCACGGTTGACGCGCGTGAGCGTGATGCCGTATTTGGTGCGCAGACGCAGGTCGGAGAACTTCTTGCCGTTGATCGAGGGCTTGGTGATGAGGATGCGGCGCGAGATGAGCTCGGCGTGGGGCGTGTTGTTGCCCCACTCCTCGTCGGTCAGCTCCACGCGGCGGCCGAAGAAGGCGACGATCGCCTCGGTGTCCTCGGCCTGGCAGATCACCCACAGCCTGTCGCCCGTATGGATCACCGTGTCGGCGTCGGCCATCGAAATGGCGCCGTCGGCCGACATGACGCGCGAAATGACGAACTGGCGGTTGATCAGATCGCGCACGTAGGAGACCGTGCGGCCGTCGAGCATCGCGTTGGTGAACTCGACCGACACCTTGTCGGCGAACTTCTGTTCGCGCGAAAGAGCGGCCAGCGCCTCGTCCTCCTTTTCGAACTTCACGCGCAGGGCATAGCGGATGAAGATCATCGAGAAGATGATGCCCACCACGCCCAGCGGGTAGGCCACGGCGTAACCCAGGGCGATCGAGGGATCGTTCACGCCCGAGGCATCGGCGTAGGCCTGCTGGGCGGCGCCCAGACCGGGGGTGTTGGTCACGGCGCCCGAAAGAATGCCGACCATCGTCGGGATGGGGGTGCCCGTGACGATGTGGATCACATAGGCCGTGGCCACGCCCAGCAGCACGATGGCCGAGGCGCAGGCCACCAGCGTCATGCCGCCGTGCTTGAACGAGGAGAAGAATCCCGGGCCCACCTGGAGGCCGATCGAGAAGACGAACAGGATGAGTCCGAACTCCTGGACGAAGTGGCGCACCTGGCCGTCGATCGTCATGCCGAAGTGGCTGAGGACGATGCCGACGAAAAGAATCCACGTGATGCCGAGCGAGATGCCGCCGATCTTGACCTTGCCGAGCAGAATGCCCAGCGTGATGACCAGAGCGAGCGTCAGGACCGCATGAGCGATGCCGTTACCGAAAAAGAGCGAGTACAACCACTCCAT
>USCH01000046.1 GCA_900553175.1 uncultured Alistipes sp.
TCGGCCAGCTCGCGTTCGAGCTGTTCGTGGTAAACCGTCTGGCCGCTCATCATGCGGGCGCCCATCGGGGCGGCCATGCCGAATTTGGCGGCACCTTCGGCGTCGGCCTGGCGCACCTCGGGCAGGTTGGCCAGACCCAGATAGTTGTTCAGGCTCCAGTTGAGCACCTTCTTGCCCCGGAAAGTCATGTGGGGGCCGATCTCGCCCTCCAGCTTGGGGAAGGCGTAGTAGCCGTGGGCATAGCCCATGTACTGACCGATCGGTCCGCCGGCGTTTTTCTCGAGGCGTGCAAAAATATCTACCATATTCTTCGTTGGTTTAATTAAGTCCGGGTTTTCGGGACGGGCAAAATTACGAATAAAAACGTATTCCGTCATTCAAAGATAGCCGTTTTTTACGGGGTGCCGATACGTATTTATACCTATTTTGACCCGCGGCCGCGACGCGGCGGAAAAATCCCGCGCGCCGCAGCGCGGAAAAGCGAATAAATCGTTATCTTTCGCCCATGACATCCCTGTTCCACGACATCATCTTCGGCCCTGTCCGCTCGCGGCGGCTGGGGCTCTCGCTGGGGGTCAACCTGCTGCCCCCCGAGCAGAAACTCTGCTCGTTCGACTGCATCTACTGCGAGTGCGGCTGGAACGCCGACCATCCCGGAGCCCGCCGCTTCAACGACCGCGACGCGGTGCGGCGGCAGCTGGCCGAAACGCTGCGCCGCATGACGGCCGAAGGCACGCCGCCCGACGTCATCACCTTCGCGGGCAACGGCGAGCCGACGCTCCACCCCCGTTTCGAGGAGATCATCGGCGACACGATCGCCCTGCGCGACGAGCTGTGCCCCGGCGCCAGGGTGTCGGTACTGTCGAACGCCACGCAGCTGCATCGCGACGACGTATGCCGGGCCCTCGGACGCGTCGACAACAACATCCTCAAGCTCGATTCGGCCTTCGACGGGACGCTGCGCCGCATGAACCGTCCGCAGAACCCGGAGTGCACGGTCCGCCGGGTGGTCGAGGGGATGAAACGTTTCGGGGGGAGAATGATCCTGCAAACGATGTTCCTGCGCGGCACATGCGACGGACTTCCGATCGACAACACGACCGAACGGGAGGTGGAGGCATGGCTCAGGATCGTCGGAGAGGTGCGTCCGCGGCAGGTGATGGTCTACTCGCTCGACCGCGACACGCCGTGTCCGACGCTCGAAAAGGTCCCGCGCGAAGAGCTGCAGGCGATCGCCGCCCGCGTCGAGGCGCTGGGCATCGGCTGCTCGGTGGCATAGCCGGCCGCCGCGGCACGGACGGAGCGGACGGAGCGGCGGCACGCCCGCCGGAGAGGAGCCGGAGAGGAGGGCCGCCGGAGAAAAAGGACCGCCGCGGAGAAACCGGAAAGGAGGGGCCGCCGCGGGGAGGGGCTTGCCGCAGGGAGCAGGACTTACCGCAAGGTCAGGACTTGCGGCAGGGTCAGGACTTGCGGCAGGGTCAGGACTTGCGGCAGGGTTAGGATTTGCCGCGAGGGTCAGGATTTGCCGCGGGCGGAAGCCGTTCGGTCTTCCTGCGTGAACAGCAGCCGCGAAGTGTCGTAGCCGCGCTGGCGGGCCAGTTCCAGAATGCGCTCCATTTCGCGCTGCGGAAGCCGGGGCGCACGCGCAAGCACCCACAGACTGGCGGCCGAATTGCCGCCCACCAGCGACCAGGAGTAGTCGGGCGCCAGTTCGAGGACGCGGTAATCCGAATAGAAAATCCAGAAAAACGAAACCTTCAGCACGCCGGGCACGCGGCCGGGCCGGGCTTTCCCGCACGCCACGCGCTCCTTGCCCGTGCGGCTGTCGACGCCCCGGTTGACCACCCCGATCCGACCGTCGGGCTTCCGGCTGTAGAGGGCCGTAACGTCGTTCAGGTGCCGTTCGAACGGACGGTCGAAGCGGGCGATTTCGTACCAGACCCCCATGTAGCGGTCGAGATCGAGCACCGGAACGGTCGTGCGGTCGGTGCGGTCGCGGGCAGCGGAAAAGACCGCATAGACGATCAGCAGGGCGATTGCCAGAAGTGTGAACAGGAAAAGCATATCCCGAAGATTTGATCGCAACGGGAAATGCAGATTCCATGCCACCCCGCAGGAAAGAGGCCGAGCCGCGGGGAGAGGCGCCGCCGCACAAGGGAAACCGCGGCCCGGTCGGACGGCGACAGGGCTGGGCTGGACAGAGGCAGGGCTGGGCTGGACGGAGGCAGGGCTGGGCTGGACAGAAGCAGGACTGGGCGGCGGCATCGGAATAAGGGTGTGCGCCGCGGAAAATGCCGCAACGAAGCTGCGGCCCGGAAGGAAATGCGCCGGCTCAACGAGCCGTCAGGGCCCGGAAGATACCCTCCTCGTCGTACCCGCAGAGGGCCTGCAGCTCGGCGGGGGTGCCGTGCTCGACCCAGCGGTCGCCGATGCCCAGCGACACGACCCGGGCGGACGATCCGCAGCCGTTGAAAAACGCCGCGACGGCCTCGCCCACGCCGCCCCGCAGACATCCGTCCTCGACGGTCACCACGCGGCGGAAACGCCCGGCCGCCTCGCGGAGCAGCTCCTCGTCGAGCGGCTTGGCGAAGCGCAGATCGTAGTGGGCGACCTCCACGCCCTGCCGCGCAGCCCGCTCCGCAGCCCGGGCTCCGGCATTGCCCGTCGTGCCGACGGTGAGCAGCGCGACATCCCCGCCCTCGCGCAGCTTCCGGCCGCGGCCCGCGGGAATCGGCTCGAAAGCCTCGCCGCGCCATGCCGCACCGGCACCGCTGCCGCGCGGATAGCGGATCATATAGGGGCACCCGGCATGCAGGGCCGAATACATCATGTTGCGCAGTTCGCGTTCGTCCATCGGCGCAGCGATCACCAGCGACGGCACGGCGCCGAACGCCGCCAGATCGAAGACACCGTGGTGCGTCACGCCATCCTCGCCCACCAGACCGCCCCTGTCGAGGCACATCACCACCGGAAGCTCCTGAATGGCCACGTCGTGGATCACGTTGTCGTAAGCCCGCTGCATGAACGACGAGTAGATGTTGCAGAATGGGATCATGCCCGCCGCCGCCAGCCCGGCCGAGAAGGTGACGGCATGGCCCTCGGCGATCCCCACGTCGAAGCAGCGGTCGGGCATGGCCTGCATCATCACGTTCATCGAACAGCCCGACGGCATGGCGGGCGTGACGCCCACCACCCGGCTGTCGAGACGCGCCAGGTCGAGCAGCGTTTGCCCGAACACATCCTGGTAGCGGGCCACGGAGGCCGGAGCGCCGAGCCGCTCGCCCGTCCGGGGATTGAACCGGCCGGGAGCGTGCCACACGGGCTGGTCGTGCTCGGCCGGCAGATAGCCCTTGCCCTTGACGGTCATCACATGAAGCAGTTTCGGCCCCGGAATGTCGCGCAGCTCGCGCAGGGTGCGGACCAGCTCCGGGAGACTGTGCCCGTCGACCGGACCGAAGTAGCGGAAATTGAGGCTCTCGAAAAGATTCGAATTGCTCAGAAGGCCCTGCTTGATGGCGTTGCCCGTCCGCTGGAACAGGCGCAGCAGCCTCGGCGTATGGGACAGCACGCTCCACAGACGCTGCTTGAAGCGGTTGTAGCGGCCCGAAGTCGAAATCTTCAGCAGGTAGTTCTTCAGGGCCCCCGTCGCCTGGTCGATGGCCATGTTGTTGTCGTTGAGAATCACCAGCAGGTCGGTGGATTTCGACGCTCCGGCATTGTTCAGCCCCTCGAATGCCAGACCGCCCGTCATCGAGCCGTCGCCGATGACGGCCACCACCTTGCGCCGCTCGCCCCGCAGCTCGGCCGCCTTGGCCATGCCGAACGCCGCGGAGATCGACACCGAAGCGTGGCCGCCGCCGAAAGCGTCGTAGGGGCTCTCGGCCATGCGCGGGAATCCGCTGATGCCGCCCAGCTGCCGTTTGGTGCGGAACGCCTCGCGGCGCCCCGTGATGATCTTGTGAGCATAGGTCTGGTGCCCCACGTCCCAGACGATCGCATCGTCGGGCGCATCGTAGACGTAGTGCAGCGCCGCAGCCAGTTCGACGGCCCCCAGGCTCGACGCCAGGTGCCCGGGATGGACCGAGCACTCCTCGATGATGTAGCGCCGGAGCTGGTCGCAGTAGAGACGCAACTCCTCGGGCGATAGCTCCTTGAGCTCTCGCGGCGAATCCACGCGGTCGAGTATGTCGTATTTTCCGGAGGTCATCGTGCGACAAAGATACGAATAAGCCGAGCGCAAAAGCAAATTTATTTGCGCTTTGCCGAGGCGGAGTATCTTCGGCGAAGCCAAAGATACGAAAAGTCGAGAGCAGAAGCAAGCGACAGCTTGATTATGCCGAGACGGAGT
>USCH01000047.1 GCA_900553175.1 uncultured Alistipes sp.
GGAAGGAAACGAATAAAGTGTTATATTTGCAGAAATATTCCGCAAAACGATCATTTTGAGATGTCGATGGTTTTCAAATTCCGGATGCTGAGCGACGAAAACGACTTTTTCGTGCGCGACTACGAGGTGATGTACGACACGACGCTGCTCGACTTCCACCGCTTCATCCTCTCCTCGCTCGAATACGAGGAGTGCATGGCGTCCTTCTTCACGGCCGACGAACGGTGGGAGAAGCAGCGCGAATTCACGCTCCTGGAGATGGGCGACGGCGACGGAGCCCCCGAGACGATGGAGCGGATCACCCTGGGACAGATCATCCGCAACAACCGCGACCGGTTGATCTATCTGTTCGATCTGTTCGGAGACCGTGCCTACTATCTGGAGCTTACGGGGTGCTGCGAGGCCGATCCCGGGGCGGAGTATCCGCGCGAGGTGTTCGCCCGGGCCGAAGCTCCCGACCAGTACGATCCGTCGAAGACGAGCGACGACGACGGCTCGATCTTCGCCGATGCCCTGGGCGAATTCGGCGAATTCGAGGGCGACGACTCCTACGACGATGAATACTAAACGGCTCGTCGTCATCGTCGGACCCACCGGATCGGGCAAAACCGAGGTCGGCATCCGGCTGGCCCGCCCCTACGGCGCGCCGATCCTCTCGACCGACTCGCGGCAGATGTACCGCGGTCTTCGGATCGGCACGGCGCAGCCCGACGACGCACAGCTCGAAGAAGTTGAACACCATTTCATTGCCTCGCACGATATCAAGGACGACTTGAGCTGTGGACAATACGAGGTTCAGGCCCTCGCCCTGCTCGACGAACTCTTTCTGAAACACGATACGGTGTTTGCCGTCGGCGGCTCGGGCCTCTATGTCCGGGCCTTGTGCGAGGGGATGGACGACCTGCCGCAGGCTTCGCCGGAGCTGCGCGGCGAGCTGATGGAACGGCTCGAAACGGAGGGGCTCGAAGCGCTTGCCGACGAGTTGCGGCGCCTCGATCCCGACTACCATGCGACGGTCGATCTGCGCAATCCGTCCCGGGTCGTCCGTGCGCTCGAGGTGTGTCTCACGACGGGGCGCCCCTTCTCGGAGCTGCGGACGGGCATCCGCCGCCAGCGCCCGTTCGGCATCGTCAGAATCGGCATCGACCTGCCGCGCGAGGAGCTCTACGACCGCATCGACCGCCGCGTCGACCGGATGATGGCCGACGGTCTCGAAGCCGAGGCCCGTGCGGTCTATCCGTTCCGGCACCTCAATGCGTTGCAGACGGTCGGCTATCGCGAGCTGTTCGCCTATTTCGACGGGAAGATCACGCGCGAGGAGGCCGTTGCGCTCATCAAGCGCAATTCGCGGCGCTATGCCAAACGGCAGCTCACCTGGTTCCGGCGCGATCCCCGGATCCGCTGGTTCGCACCGGATGCGACCGGCGCGATGATTGAATACCTCGATTTTGGCAGGTAGCGAAATTTTTCCTATTTTTGTCGCGTCCTTTCGGGGGCGTAAGGCTCGGATGGTGGAATAGGTAGACACGCCGGACTTAAAATCCTGTGACCAGCAATGGTCGTGCGGGTTCGATTCCCGCTCCGAGTACGAGAATTCCCGCTGCCGCATGAATTGCGGCAGCGGGAATCCTCTTTCTGCGGGCTTGGCTTTCGCCGGCTTCCTATTGTCTTTTCCGCGCGCCCTCGGTCTTCGTCGCTTCGTCGCGCGCTCCGGCCCGGGTTTACGAGCCGTAAATTTCGTTCAGCAGCCGGGCCAGACGCAGGCCGCCGCGCAGCAGTTGCCGCTCGACGACGGGCGCATAGCGGGCGATGTAGTCGTAGGATATTTTCGTACCCTCGGGCGTCGAGGCATAGATCTCCCCGCACACGGCATGCGTCTCTTCGAGCCAGTCGGCCGGAGTGCCGGCCGCAACCGCCGCCGCCTCGTCGGCCGGCAGCCGGTCGATCTGCTGCTGCCACTCGGTGTAGCTCCAGCGGTGGGCCGCTTCGGGAAGTTTCGTGTCCCACACCGAGTGGAGGTTGGTCTCCTGTGCGAAAAAGAGCACCGGAACGCGGTTGCCGCCCAGGTCGCTCAGGTGCCCCGTGTGCAGGGGACAGTGCAGGTCGCCGACCAGATGGATCAGCATCTTGAGGTCGAGGGCCTCCTCGTCGGGCGTCAGCCCTCCCCTCTTCAGCCGGGCCGCGAGCGTCTCGACCGCTTCGAGCACGTCGCCCTGCGGATTGCGGGGAGCCGTGGCGAGGGTCTGGCCCTCGTCGATATTCAGGTAGTGCCACGTCTTCGTGAAGGCGTATTCGGGCGTGTGGCTGGCGTTGTCGAGCCAGTTGGCGCAGTAGACGGGCGAATGGCCTCCCAGCACCCGGTCGATGCGTGCGGCCGCTGCGGGCGTGAGATGGCATTCGGCGATGCAGGCCGTCACGTCGTGGCCTTTCTGGCCCCATGCGCCGGCGTTCTGCAGCAGAGGCAGGCATAGCAGCAAAAGCAGCAGCCGTTTCATTCCCGCGCGGTTTAGTGGTTCATCGTGGCGAGGAACTCCTCGTTGGTCTCGGTCAGATTCATCTGCTTCTGGAGGAACTCCATCGCCTCGACGGGCGTCATGTCCGAGAGGTATTTGCGCAGCACCCACGTGCGGTTCATCACCTCGCGGGGCAGCAGCAGGTCCTCGCGGCGCGTACCCGAAGCGATGACGTCGACGGCCGGGTAGACGCGCTTGTTCGACAGCTTGCGGTCGAGCTGCAACTCCATGTTGCCCGTGCCCTTGAACTCCTCGAAGATCACTTCGTCCATCTTCGAGCCGGTGTCGATGAGGGCCGTGGCGATGATCGTCAGCGAGCCCTTCTCCTCGGTGTTGCGGGCCGCGCCGAAGAAGCGCTTGGGCTTGTGCAGCGCATTGGCGTCGACACCGCCCGAAAGGACCTTGCCCGAGGCGGGCTGCACGGAGTTGTAGGCGCGCGCCAGGCGGGTGATCGAGTCGAGGAAGATCACCACGTCGTGGCCGCACTCGACCATGCGCTTGGCCTTTTCCAACACCATTTCAGCCACCTTCACGTGGCGCGAGGCCTGCTCGTCGAAGGTCGAGGCCACCACCTCGGCTTTGACGTTGCGGGCCATTTCGGTCACCTCCTCGGGGCGCTCGTCGATCAGAAGCACGATCATGTAGACCTCGGGGTGGTTGTCGGCGATGGCGTTGGCGATCGACTGCAAGAGCATCGTCTTACCCGTCTTGGGCTGGGCGACGATCAGCGCGCGCTGGCCCTTGCCGATGGGCGAGAAGAGGTCGACGATGCGTGTCGAGAGGTTGTTGTGGCCGTTGCCCGTCAGGCAGAACTTCTCGCTCGGGAAGAGCGGCGTCATGTATTCGAACTGCACGCGGTCGCGCACGTAGTCGGGCTTCAGGCCGTTGATCTCGTTCACGCGCACCAGCGGGAAGTATTTCTCGCCCTCCTTGGGGGGCCGTATGGCGCCGTTGACCGTATCGCCGGGCTTGAGGCCGAAGAGTTTGATCTGCGACGGCGAAACGTAGATGTCGTCGGGCGAATTGAGGTAGTTGTAGTCGGCCGAACGAAGGAAGCCGTAGCCGTCGGGCATGACCTCCAGCACGCCTTCGCCTGCGATTTCACCGGCGAAATCGTCTTTGGTGATGACCTCCTGTTCGGGCTGCGGATGATGGGCTTCGCGGCGCTGCGGCTGCTCCTGGACTTTGGGTGCCGGGGTTTCCGATACAGGCTGCGATGCTTGAGGTGAATTCTGCGGCTGATTCTGAATCATCGACTTGGGTTTGCGACCCCGTCGTTTGGGCATCGACTCGGGCGCCGGTTCCGGCGTTCCCGAAGCGGCATCCGGAGCGGCTGCTGCCGGAACCGCCGGAGTGTCGGAAACCGGTGCGGGCACCTCGACGAGCGGGGCCTCCGCCTTGCTCAAACGCGGGCGGCGTCCCCGGGGGCGGGGCTGAACGGGGGCGGTCTCCTCCGCCGGAGCGCCCGCTTCCGGTGCGGCGTCCGGCGTATCGGAGGCAGCGGCAGCCTTGCGGGCCGCAGCCGCACGTCCGCGCGGTTTGCGTTCGGGAGCGGGTGCAGCGGACTCCGCATCCGGGCCTCCCGCTATTTTTTCGATCAGTTCGCGTTTTTTGATCATGACGTTCTCTATACCGATCGAACGGGCTATTTCA
>USCH01000048.1 GCA_900553175.1 uncultured Alistipes sp.
ACCGGATGCCGAGGGCGGAAAAGCGGAGTGCGGACTAAAAGCGCGAGCCGCGGGGACGGTTTATTCATAAACCCGCGAATAGTCGCCCGCGGCCAGCGTTAGGCCGCACGCAGCCGAACGAGGCAGCGTCGGAGAGTTTTCGGTGCTTTTTGCGGAAAAAAGCGCCATGAAATCCGGCGAATGTTTCGCACATGATATTCGTACTTTTCGATGCCCAAAGGCACCCGAAAACATCCGCACGGCGAACCGTCCGACGATTGTTGATAACTTTTCATAAATCATTTTCACATACGACCGCAGCTCCTTTCAACGGCAAACGGATTGCGGTATGAAAGCCCGATCGCCATCAGCGATTCCGGATTGTCACCCGCCGCCGCATCCCGCCGCTGCGGGGTCCGACCCCCCGCATGACAACGAGCGTCCGAAAATCATATATTTGCCGGGGTTAATCACAAATATCATGGTTATGAAGTTAGGTTACGCTTTTCGCATGGCGTTGTTGGCTGCGGCGGCAACGCTCCTGGGAGTTTCGTGCTCCGACGATCCGGTGACGGACGAATCGGAAGGGACAGGACAGCAGCCCGGCCCCGAAGTTCCCGATCCGGGTCCGGGCGACGATGACGAGAAAGACAAAGGAGTGGAGACGCTCACCGTCACCCTGCCCGCCGACGGCGCGTTCGGCACGCTCTGGCCCGAAGGTGCGCGCATCGCCGCTGTCACCGAGCAGGGCATCCGCTATTACAACCTGACCGAAGGCGCCGCATCGGGCACCGGCACTTTCGCGCTCGAAGACGACGACGAAGCACCCGCTGCGCCGTTCACCGTCCGCTATCCGGCCGAGGAGCAAGCGATTCCATCGGCGCAAAATTACACCGAAGCGGGCGTCGACCCCGCCGCCCTCGCGTTTTCGGCCCTGGCCGAGGACCCGGAGGGAGAAAGCCTCGAGACCGGAACGCTCGACGTGACGCTCCGGCCTGACTTCGCAATCATCGGGCTCCAGCTCAAAGGCAACGTCACCGTGGCGTCCGTCACGATCACCGGCGCCGAAACCGCATTGGCCGGAGAGTCGCGCTCCGTGACGCTCGACGCGGGCGACGGCATCGCCCTCGACGCAGCGGCCGCCCGGGATTTCCGCATGGCGGTTCTTCCGGGCGAGCAGGCCCTCTCGATCCGCATCCGCTCCAGCGACGGACGCACCAAAACCGAAAAGACCGAAACCCTCGCCTTCGACGCAGGCACCGAGCAGACGATCGAGCTCGAAGTGACGGCCGCCCAGGCCGAATTCACCTCGGCACCCTACGCCGTCGGTGACTACTACTTCGACGGCGAAGCCGAAGGCGTGGTGGTCGAGGTCGACCGCACGGGCTCGCAGGGCAAGATCATCGCCATGCGCGACGCGGCCGAGACGCTGGCCTGGGGCTTCGGCGACGAGGTGACCGGCGCACAGGACACGGAATACGGCCCAACGAACATGGCCACCATCGCCGCGCTCGATGCCGCCTACGACAACTATCCCGCCTTCAAGGCCTGTGCCGGGCAGGGCGAGGGGTGGTATCTGCCCGCCCAGCACGAAATGCAGGCCGTACGCAAGATACTCGACGCCGTGAACGCCACGCTCGGCTGGCGCGGCGGCGAAGAGATCGCGGCCGAAAGCGTCTACTGGTCGTCGTCGGAGGCCGACGAGTTCTCCGATGCCATGGCGTTCGCCGCCGACATGGAGATGCCCGGCATGTTCGGCATCCAGAAGACGCAGTTGCTGCGCGTGCGCGCGTTCCGCGAGTTCGGCGAGCTTCCCGAGACCAAATTCAAGGTCGGCACGCTCTACGAGGCCGACGGCAGGAAGGGCATCATCTTCTGGGCCTCGAAAGACGACACCTACGCCAAGATCGTGGCCCTCGACGATGCGGATGCAGAATGGGGCGCCGTAGGAACTGCCGCAGGCGCCGACGACGAATACGACGGCGAAAAGAACATGAAGGCCGTGCGGTCGGCCGACGCATCGCTCGACGCCTATCCGGCATTCAAGGCCTGCGCCGACCGGGGCGAGGGATGGTATCTGCCCTCGCTGAACGAAGCGGCGTCGCTGTCGCGGATGTACGCAGCCCTCAACGCCCAACTGACCGCCGCCGGCGGAGAGGCGCTCGATGCGGGCTACCACTGGACCTCGACCGAGCTGAACTCCGACGCGGCCAACAGCGCGCAATGCATCCAGATGAACGGCGGCGTGCTGCTCGCCTCCTCGAAGAACATCGCCCGCAAGGTGCGTGCGGTGGCTTACGTGGGCGATCGTCCCGTCGAAGCGCGCAAATACCAGGTGGGCGACGCCTACGAAATCGACGACCAGGTGCTGGGCATCGTCTGCGCCACGACCGACGACGGCGTGCACGGTACGATCATCGCGCTGAAAAACGCCGTGGAGAAGGGCCGCATCAATGCCATATGGGACCACCGGGCCGACAGCGACAACTACATCCTGCTCGGGCTGACCGACACCGACGACGGCCGCGCGAACGCAGCCAAAGCCCAGGAGAGCGACCCCCTGTGGAGCGACATGTCGGCTTTCGGCGTCTGCGCGGCGCTGGGCGACGGGTGGTATCTGGGCGCCGTGAACGAGATGAAAGCGCTCTACGACAACAAGAGCCTGCTCGACGCAGCGCTGAAAGCCACCGGCGGCACGGCACTCGACAACGACGACTACTGGACCTCGACCGAAGGAACGGCCGATCCGACCCAACGGGCCGTGAGCGTAAGCTTCAAAAACGGATCGACCTTCGACTACCGCAAATACATGTATCTTCGCGTCCGTCCGATGAAACGGTTCTGATCCCGCTTCCCGACACTCCGCACGACGGCATCGCCCCCATCGACCGGGACGGTGCCGTCTTTTTTTCCGGATTTTAGGGCGCAGAAGGGCGGGCGGGGGCGATTATCCGAAACCCGGGATGCGTTTTCGCAAAAAAATTGCTAATTTTGCGGAAAACTATCCCGTTATGGAATCGAAACTGACGCTTTACAATACGCTCACCCGCCGCAAGGAGGAGTTCGAACCTCTCGTCGCGGGCCGGGTCGGCATGTATGTCTGCGGCCCGACGGTCTACGGCGATCCCCACCTGGGCCACGCACGGCCCGCGGTGACGTTCGACCTGCTGTTCCGCTACCTCAAGGCCTCGGGCTACAAGGTGCGCTACGTGCGCAACATCACCGACGTGGGCCATCTGGAGCACGACGCCGACGAAGGCGAGGACAAGATCGCCAAGAAGGCGCGGCTCGAGCAGCTCGAACCCATGGAGGTGGCGCACTACTACACGGAGCGCTACCACCGCGCCATGGAGGCCCTCAACGTCGAGAGCCCCTCGATCGAACCCCATGCTTCGGGCCACATCATCGAGCAGATCGCCTTCGTGCAGCGCATTCTGGACGAGGGATTCGCCTACGTGTCGAACGGCTCGGTCTATTTCGACGTCGAAAAATACAATGCCAGGCACCACTACGGCCGTCTGTCGGGCCGCAACCTGGACGACATCGTGGCCAACACGCGCGAGCTGGACGGCCAGGGCGACAAGCGCCATTCGTACGACTTCGCCTTGTGGAAAAAGGCCGCGCCCGAGCACATCATGCGGTGGCCCTCGCCGTGGAGCGACGGCTTCCCCGGCTGGCACATGGAGTGCTCGGCCATGTCGACGCGCTACCTGGGCGAGCGGTTCGACATCCACGGCGGCGGCATGGACCTCATGTTCCCCCACCACGAGTGCGAAATCGCCCAGTCGACCGCGGCCCTCGGCCACGATTCGGCCCGCTACTGGGTGCACAACAACATGATTACGATCAACGGCCAGAAGATGGGCAAGTCGCTGGGCAACTTCATCACGCTGGAGGAGCTCTTCACGGGCAGCCACAAGCTGCTCTCGCAGGCCTACACGCCGATGACGATCCGCTTCTTCGTCCTCCAGGCCCACTACCGCTCGACGCTCGACTTCTCGAACGATGCGTTGCAGGCCGCCGAAAAGGGCCTCGACCGCCTGATGA
>USCH01000049.1 GCA_900553175.1 uncultured Alistipes sp.
CGGATCGCGTGCGCGAAAACGGAACAAAGAATTTTATTTATGTCGGAAAACAGACTCAAAATAGGCATCACGCAGGGCGATCCGAACGGCATCGGCTGGGAGGTCATCCTCAAGGCGCTGAGCGATCCGCGCATGACGGAGCTGTGCACGCCCGTGATCTACGGCTCGGCCAAGGCGGCCGCACTCTACCGCAAGGGCGTCGAGGGTGCCGAGGAGTTCCAGCCCGCGGCCGTGGCTTCGGCCCACGAAGCGCGCCGCGGCCGGGTCAATCTGGTGGCCGCGGGCGAAGTGGAGCGCGTCGAGCCGGGCAAACCCACGGCCGAAGCGGGCCGCGCCGCCGTCGAAGCGCTGCGCCGCGGCGTCGACGAGCTGAAAGCGGGGATGATCGACGCCCTGGTGACGGCGCCTTTCGACAAGCAGACCGTGCAGAGCGACGCATTCGCCTACACGGGCCACACCGAGTTCCTCGGCGCCGAGCTCGAAGGCGAACCGATGATGATCCTGTGCAGCGACGTGCTGCGCGTGGGGCTGGTCACCAAGCACATCCCGGTGGCCGAAATCAGCCGCCGCATCACCCGCGAGAAGATCGTCGCCGATCTGGAGACTTTCCGCCGCTCGCTCATCGCCGACTTCGGCATCGTCGAACCGCGCATCGCCGTGATGGCCCTCAACCCCCATGCCGGCGACGGAGGGCTGCTCGGCACCGAAGAGCAGGAGACGATCCGCCCGGCCATCGCCGAAGCCTTCGCCAAAGGCATTCTGGCCTTCGGCCCCTTCGCGGCCGACGGGCTCTTCGCAGGCGGCGGCTACGCCAAATACGACGGCATCCTGGCCATGTACCACGACCAGGGGCTGGCTCCGTTCAAGAGCCTTTCGCCCGACGGGGTGAACTTCACGGCCGGGCTTTCGGCCGTGCGCACCTCGCCCGACCACGGCACGGCATTCGACATCGCCGGAACGGGCAGGGCCGACGCCCAGTCGATGCGCAACGCCATCTACGCGGCCATCGACATCACGCTGCGCCGCCGCGCCTGGAGCCAGTGGACGGCCCATCCGCTGCCGCGGGCCGAACGAGAACGTTCGAACCGCGAACCGGCATCCCGCGAACCGGCACCGGGCAAAAACGAACAATGACCGACGAAACAGGACAACCCGAGGTGCATTCCGTCTCGTAATTGTGGAAGCGCCGACGGCCCGAAAACCAATTCATACACACTCATGATCAAAATCACTTTCCCCGACGGCTCCGTACGCGAGTTCGAAAAGGGGACGACCCCTTACCGGATCGCCGAGAGCATCAGCCCTCGTTTAGCTGCCGACTCCCTGGCCGCTTCGGTAAACGGCGCGACCGTCGACATGACGCGCCCGATCGAAGAGGATGCTTCGATCAAGTTCTACAAATGGGACGACGCCGAAGGCAAGCACGCCTTCTGGCACACCTCGTCGCACCTGCTGGCCGAGGCGCTCGAAGCGCTCTACCCGGGCATCAGGTTCGGCATCGGCCCCGCCATCGAAAACGGTTTCTACTACGATGTGGACTGCCCGGTGCCCATCACCGAGGCCGACCTCGGGAAGATCGAGCAGAAGATGCAGGAGCTCGCCCGGGGCAAGGAGGAGCTCGTCCGCCGCGAGGTGCCCAAGGCCGAAGCGCTGAAAAACTTCACCGAAAAGGGCGATCCCTACAAGGTCGAGCTGATCTCGGCACTGGAGGACGGCACCATTTCGTTCTACACCAACGGTGCGTTCACCGACCTCTGCCGCGGTCCGCACATCCCCAACACGGGCTACATCAAGGCGATCAAACTGACGTCGGTGGCCGGCGCCTACTGGCGCGGCAACGAGAAGAACAAGATGCTCACGCGCATCTACGGCATCTCGTTCCCCAAGAAGTCGATGCTCGACGAGTATCTGGCCATGATGGAGGAGGCCAAGAAACGCGACCACCGCAAGCTGGGCAAGGACCTGGAGCTCTTCACTTTCTCGCAGCGCGTGGGTCAGGGACTGCCGCTGTGGCTGCCCAAGGGCGCTGCGCTGCGCGACCGGCTGGAGCAGTTCCTGCGCGGCGTGCAGAAGGAGTACGGCTACCAGCAGGTCATCACCCCGCATATCGGCAACAAGGAGCTCTACGTGACCTCGGGCCACTACGCCAAATACGGCAAGGACTCGTTCCAGCCGATCCACACCCCGATCGAGGGCGAGGAGTATCTGCTCAAGCCGATGAACTGCCCGCACCACTGCGAAATCTACCGTTCGAAGCCCCGCTCCTACAAGGAGCTGCCCGTGCGTCTGGCCGAATTCGGCACCGTCTACCGCTACGAGCAGTCGGGCGAGCTGCACGGACTGACGCGCGTGCGCGGATTCACGCAGGACGACGCCCACCTGTTCGTGCGCCCCGACCAGTTGCTGGAGGAGTTCGAACGCGTGATCGACATCGTGCTCTACATCTTCCGGACCCTGAAGTTCGACAACTATACGGCACAGATTTCGCTGCGCGACCCCAACAACCGCGAAAAGTACATCGGCTCGGACGAGAACTGGGAGAAGGCCGAATCGGCCATCATGCAGGCCGCCAAAGAGAAGGGGCTGAACACCGTGGTGGAGTACGGCGAAGCCGCTTTCTACGGTCCTAAACTCGACTTCATGGTCAAGGACGCCATCGGCCGCAAGTGGCAGTTAGGCACCATTCAGGTGGACTACAACCTGCCCGAGCGCTTCGACCTGACCTACAAGGGCGCCGACGACAAGCTGCACCGCCCGATCATGATCCACCGCGCGCCGTTCGGCTCGATGGAGCGCTTCGTGGCCGTGCTGCTGGAGCACACGGGCGGCAAATTCCCGCTGTGGCTCTCGCCCGACCAGGTCGTGGTGCTCCCGATCTCGGAGAAGTTCAACGACTACGCCCAGAAAGTGGTCGACTTTCTCACCGCCGGCGACATCCGCGCCCAGATCGACGACCGCAACGAGAAGATCGGCCGCAAGATCCGCGACAACGAGCTCAAGCGCATCCCCTACCTGCTGATCGTCGGCGAAAAGGAGGAAGCCGAAGGACTGGTATCAGTTCGTGCGCAGGGCGAAGGCGACAAGGGACAGATGACCCTCGAAGCGTTCCGCGACTATATGACCGATCTGGTCAG